>JAHWJM010000009.1 GCA_019348435.1 Actinomycetota bacterium | reverse complement strand
GCAGCGCCAGGGGCAGCAAAGGCGCCACAAGCGGGCGGGACCCGCGCCCCTCGGGGGCGAATGCTGCAGTGCTGGCACCTATGCAGCGGTATGGGCAGCAAGTTCGCCACGACCTCCCGGCTCGCCGCCGAGCAGCAGGGACGCGTGGCGTGGCGACAACTCGTGGATCTTGGTGTCGACCGGCACCTGATCCAGCGCTGGCTCGAGGATGGCCGGTTGCATCCCGTCTACCGCGGCGTCTATACCGTCGGCCACACCGCACCGTCGCTGCGCGGGTCCTACATGGCGGCGGTGTTGGCGGGCGGCCTCGGCGCCGTGCTCAGCCACCGCGCTGACGGATATCTGCTGAAGATCCTCAGAGGCGCACCGCCGCCGCCGGAGATCACCGTGCCGACCACGGCGCATCGCCGGCGGCCAGGTTTCGTCATTCACCGCGTCCGCGCTCTGCACCCGCGCGACGTCGCCATCCTCGACGGCATCCCGATCACGACGGTCCCGCGCGTCCTGCTAGATCTCGCGCCCTCGCTGAAGCCGACCGACCTGACCCGCGCCTGTCACGAGGCGTGGGTTCACCACCCGCGTGACCCCGGCGATGATCGAGGGCTGCATCGCGCGCAACCCGCACAAGAAGGGGGCGGCGAAGCTCCGTCGGGCGCTCGGCTGCGACGTGACCCTCAGCGTTCTTGAGGACGCCTTCATGGCGCTGCTCATAGCCCACGGTGTGCCGCTGCCACGCACGAACATCGACCTCGCCGGCGACAAGGTCGACTGCCACTGGCCGCAGTACGGTCTCACGGTGGAGCTCATCACCTACCGCTTCCACGCCACGCGCCACGGCTTCGAGAGCGACAACGCCCGGCGCCGGCGCTCGAGCCACATCGCCTACACCTACGGCGATGTCATCGACCGCGGCGAAGAGACGGTCGCCGATCTCTGCGAGCGGCTGGCGTCCGCGGCGGCCGCGTGATCGCTGTTCGGCGCAACTTGCGCGCTGCGCCTTTGTCCTATGCACCACCCATGCGCCGCGCGCTCATCCTCATCGCCCTCCTGCTGACCGCAGCGCCGATCTCCGCGGCCGGCGCCGCCACCGCGAAGCCGCCGAAGCTCGGCGCCGCCCTCAAGACCTGCACCACGAGCGCGCTGCCGGTGCAGCGGATCGCCGCCTTCGTCGGGTCGATGCCCGCCCGCGCGGACGCGCCGCGCATGCAGATGCGCTTCGAGCTCGAGCGCAAGCGCGACGGCGAGCGCCGCTGGCGCCGGCTGAAGGCGAAGGGCTTCGGGATCTGGGAGCGAGCGGACCGCGGCGTGGCGGGCCTTGTCTTCACCAAGCGCGTGACGGCCCTGCCGGTGCCCGCAAGCTATCGCGCGATCGTGCACTTCCGCTGGCTGACGGCCACCGGCGCGATCGTCAAGCGCGCGCGCTCTCGCACACGGGTCTGCCGGCAGCCCGACCTGCGCCCGAACCTCGTTCCCGGCCCCCTGACGGCAGCCTTGCACTCGCAGCCCGGCTTCGCGCTCTACACGCTCGTCGTACGCAACACCGGCCGCTCGGCCGCGAGCCCGTTCAGCGTCAGCGTCGGGTCGGGCAGCGCGGAGGTGGTCCGGCTCGCGCCGGGCGAGCAGCGCGCCGTGCCGGTGACCGCCGTCGCCTGCCTCCCGCTGACCACGATCGTCGTTCGCGTGGACGCCGATCGGCGCGTCGAGGAGTCCCAGGAGCGCGGCAACGGGGCGCGCAGGCAGTGCCCGCTGACGCTCGGATAGCCGTCCAGGATACGCGCGAACGCGCGGTAGACTGGTCGCACTATGAAGACCGACATCCACCCCGAGTACGTCGCCGCCCACGTCCGCTGCACGTGCGGCAACGAGTTCATGACGCGCTCGACGCAGCCAGAGATCCACGTCGAGATCTGCTCGAACTGCCACCCGTTCTACACGGGGCGCCAGAAGCTCGTCGACACGGGTGGACGGGTCGATCGGTTCAAGCGCCGCGCGGCCAAGCGCGTCGCCGACGGCAAGTAGGCCTCAGCCAGCCGAGACCATGACGGCGGCCGAGCAGGAGCCGAAGCGGCCGCTGCCTCAACCGGCACCAGCAGCACCCCCGCTATCCGCCGGACGGGATGCGCCGCTCGGCGGTCAGGCGGTCATCGAGGGAGTCATGATGCGCGGCGTCTCGACCTGGGCCGTCGCGATCCGCAACCCGAGCGCCGAGCAGCGCGCCAACGGCCGGCGGATGGCCGGCGACGAGCCCGCGCGCGGCGAGATCAGCGTCGAGAGCTTCCCGCTCGTTTCCGTGCTCAAGCGCCACCGCTCGCTGCGCTGGCCGGTCATCCGAGGGGTCGTCGCGCTCGGCGAGTCGCTGCGGATCGGCTTCCGGGCGCTGAGCATCTCGGTCAACCGGCAGATGCCCGACGGCGAGGAGGAGATCTCCCGCGGCACGTGGGCCGGCACCGTCGTGCTCGCGCTGGCCATGGCGATCGGCCTGTTCTTCCTGCTGCCCGTCGGCATCACGAGCCTCTTCGGCGACGCGCTGCCCAACGCCCTCGTCTTCGTCATCGTCGAGAAGCTCATCCGCGTCGCGATCTTCCTCGCCTATCTGTACGCCGTCTCGCGGATGAAGGACCTCCAGCGCGTCTTCGAGTACCACGGCGCCGAGCACAAGACGATCTCCTGCTACGAGGCCGGCGTGCCGCTGACGCCCGAGAACGCGCAGCGCTTCAGCCGGCTGCACCCGCGCTGCGGCACGAGCTTCCTGCTCATCGTGATGATCGTCGCGGTCGTCGTCTTCGCGCCGCTGGGCACGCCGGAGTGGTACTGGCTGCTGATCTCGCGCGTCGTCGGGATCCCGATCATCGCGGGCCTCGCGTTCGAGGTCATCAAGTGGTTCGGGCGCAACCGCACCAAGCGGTGGGCGCAGATCCTCATGCTGCCCGGCATGAAGCTGCAGCTGCTGACGACGCGCGAGCCCGACCTCGACCAGCTCGCGGTGGCGATCGCGGCGCTCGAGGCGGTGCTCGCCGTCGAGTCGCCGCGTGACGCCGGCGAGGAGGACCGGGTCGGGATGGAGGTCGTCGCGTAGCGATCGAACACGCTGCGCGGTGGTGCGAAACCCCGCCGCTGCGACCAGCCGGCCGCTCTGTGGGATCGCCGTAAGCCCCCGCAATCCTCCTTCAGTGCCGGCGTTCACCGGTGCGTCGCCAGCCCCAGGCGGACGCGTCGCTTCGGAAGGCGAACCGCTAACCGGTGTCGCGCCGGCGCCGGCGCTCGCTGACGACGAACGCGATCACGCCGGCCGCGAGCGCCCCCAGCGCGACGAGCAGCAGCGCCCAGCGGCTCGGGTTGCGCGCGAGCGTCGCGAGCAGCACGAGCGCCACGACGATCGCGCCGGGGATGACGGCGCGGCGCCACTGCACCTCCTGCAGCTCCTCGCGCACCCGTCCGAGCGCCTCGTCGAAGTCGGCCGTGCGCTCGCGCCCCTGGCGCCGGTGCCAGATGACCGCCGCGAAGGCGACGCACGCGATGAGGACGGCGGCGGCGATGAGGGGCATCACGGGAACGCTAGTGGACGTGTCCGCAACTTCGGCCGCTTTTGCGGGCAGAACCTGCGGCCGCGGTCACGGTGATCGGCGGCTCGGTGCATCCCGCGCCGTCCCGTCCGATACCCCCCGTACCTTGCGTCGTGTCCCGCTTCCCCGGCCAGGGAGTTGCCATGCCGTTGTGCTTCATCGAACCGCAGGACGCGATCAGGGTGATCGCTGAGTCCGTTGGCCGCGAGGCGCGCCGCCAGCTGCTCGGCGAGCTCGTGCGCGCGTGGGTTGATGAGATCCCCGAGAACGAGCTGGCCTCGCATTACGCCAAGGCCGTGCAGGACCTCGACGAGCACGACCTGTCGATGCTCGCGGCCTGGCACGCTTCGCTGGAGGTCGGGCACCCGATCGCCAACCGCGAGTTCCTCGTCAACGTCTTTCCGAGCCTCGGCGAGAACCGGCGCGAGGCGCTGAAGATCGCCGCCGGCTTCCGCGGCGAGGAGGCGTTCGACGCGGGGGTGGCCGAGGACCAGGCGCTCGAGACGGTGCTGCCCCACCTGTCCCGCGCGCGCTGCATGGAGCTTGCGACGGAGTGCGTCGAGCTCTACCTCTGGGACCGCCTGGGCTCAGACAACTAGGCCGCCCCGGATCACCTGCGGCGAAGCAGGCCGCCGCCGCCGTTGGCGCTCACGCGGCGCAGCACGTCGTAGCGCCCGGTGCCGGTGCGGCCCTCCATGCGCCACTCGAAGAACGCGCTGTCCAGCCGCAGGTCGCCGAGGTCGACGGTCGTGCCGCAGACTGCGGCACCGGCCGCGCGGCGCGCATGGCCGCCCTCCTCGGACATCCACAGCTCGAGCCCGGCGCGGCGCTGGCGCAGCTCGCCGTCATACGTCGTCGACAGGCGCGGGTCGAAGATCGGCTCCGGCGCGCCGCCGTTGATGAGAAAGCCGCCGACGACCTCCTCGTCGTGGTGCTTGGCCTTTGCCGGGCGCACCGCCGTCAGGGTGACCGCCCGATCGCCGCCCATCCACGCTGAGAGCGTCCGCGCGAGCTCGATCCGGCTCCAGTCGGGGGTGCCCCATTGATGGCCGCGCTGGCCCAGGCAGCGCACCTGGTGCGAACGCCCGCCGTGGCGCACCTCACCGGTGACGCCGCACAGCTGCTCGTACCCGGCCATGCCGCCCGCCCGCGCGACCGCGCTTTCGGGGTCGAGCGCTGCGGGGGCCGACAGCGCCTCGAAGCGCAGGTCGAACGCCGCGTCGGTGCCGTCGTAGCGCACGGTCCAGGATTCGAGCGGCGCGACCACCGTGCAGCGCAGGCCCGCTGCGGTCACCGGCTCCCACGTCTCGGGAACCTCGAGCGCGACCTGCGCCTGCGTGGACGCGCCCGCCAGCTCGTCGCCGGCGTAGACGATCGCGAAGCCGCTTGCCCCGCCGCCGCCGATCCCGATGCGCGCGAGGCCGTAGAGCTGCGCGGCGGAGTCGCCGAACGAGAACGTGACGGCGTCGCGGAACGCTGGGTCGTCGCCGGCCCGCGGGTTCTCGTCGGCGGCGGAGATGCTCACGGCAGCTCGCGCCGTTGCGGGGGGATGTCGCTGGCGCTGCCGTCGACGACGTCGTCGTCGGGGTCCGACGCAGCGC
Organism: Actinomycetota bacterium; assembly: GCA_019348435.1. GTDB lineage: Bacteria > Actinomycetota > Thermoleophilia > Solirubrobacterales > Solirubrobacteraceae > CADCVQ01. Next base: position 14,435 of record JAHWJM010000009.1, on the reverse strand, counting down.
CGTGGCGGCCGAAGCCGTCGTCGCGGCCGGCGCGCGGCCGCGGTCGCGTCCCGAACGTGAACATCCGGCCCATCCGTGCCTGCGCGCCGCTCGCCGCACCCGCCGCGATCGGCCCGGCGAAGCGGCGCACGAGCAGCGCGCGCACGAGCGCGCGCGTGGGGGGCAGCAGGAGGATCAGACCGAGGATGTCGCTCAGGAAGCCCGGCGTCAGCAGCAGGGCGCCGCCGAAGATCACGAGCGCGCCGTCCATCACCTCGCGCCCGGGGATGCGGCCCGCGGCGAGCGCGCTGTTGAAGCGCCGCCACGTCGCGCGGCCCTGCGAGCGCATGAGCGTCGCGCCGAGGACCGAGGCGAGGATCAGCAGCGCGATCGTCGGCAGGATCCCGATCGCCTGGCCGATCTGGATGATCACGTAGAGCTCCGCGATCGGAACGACGACGAACAGGAGGACCAGCAGGAGCGCCATGCTCAGACAAGGCTACGACAGCGCAGCCATGACTTCCGCGCGGCGCGCGGGCGTCAGGCAGGCGCTGGGGCCGGCGCGACGTTGACCGCCGACAGCCGGTGCAGGCCGACGTACTCGATGAGGACCGCGATGTCCGGCTGCGCGTTGCGCAGCGTCAGCTCGCGACCGGCCTTGCGCAGGCGCCGCGCGACCATCGCGAGGTCGAGCATCAGCGAAGGGTCGGCGAAGGCCAGTTCGGCCAGGTCGACGACGACGTCCGCCGGTGCGCGCAGCGCCCGCGACAGCGCCTGACGTCGCAGCGACTGCGTCGAGCGATCCTCGTTTCCATAGCACCGCACCGTCGGCGGATTGTCCTCGTACGTGACGATGGCTCCTCCAAGCCCTGCTCCGACAGCAGCAGCCGGGATACAATCACCCGCATGGCAACGGTGCAAGAGATTGAAGAGGCGCTGACGAACGTCATCGACCCGGAGCTCGGTCTTGATTTCGTCGAGCTGGGCCTGATCTACGGCATCCAGCAGGACAGCGGCAACGTCATGGTCACGTTCACGCTGACCACGCCGGCTTGTCCGATCGGTCCCCAGATCACCGAGCAGATCGAGGAGTTCGTGCTTCCGCTCGAGGGCGTGGAGTCCGTCAAGAGCGAGATGACCTTCGATCCGCCGTGGTCGCCGGAGAAGATGAGCGAGGACGCGAAGTTCGCACTGGGCTTCTGAGCCGGCTGCCTGGCGCACGCCCGCGCCTCGCGCGGCGCATCGACTGAACGCCGGAGGGGTTGACGGCACCATGCGTCCTGTGCGCCTGATCCAGGCCTGCCTCGCCGTGCTCGTCTCGGCGCTCGTCCCCGGGGCCGCCGCCGCTCAGGCGGCGCCGCCCGAGCGCACCGGCCGGCTGCTCGTCATGCTCGACACGTCGCGCGGGGCGGCGGACGCCCGCGCGGCGACCGCCGCCGTGCTCGGCCAGCCCGGGGTGCGGCGCGACGGCGCCGAGGTCCCGCAGATCGGCCTCGTCAGCGTTCGTCCCGCGCCGGGCGTCGCGCTCGCCGCGCTGGCGCCCGTCCTGCGCCGGCTGCCCGGCGTTCGCTCCGTCGAGGTGGAGCGCCGCGCCACGCTGCGGCTCATGCCCAACGACCCCGCGCTGACGGCGCCGGAGACCACGCTCGGCACCCCGAGCGGCACGACCGTCGCCTGGTGGGTGCCGCGCATCGGCCTGCCCGCCGCATGGGACGTCGCCCGCGGCGACGGCGCCACGGTGGCGGTCATCGACACCGGCGCCGACGCCGCCCACCCGGATCTTGCCGGGAAGATCGCCGCTGCCGTCGACAACGACGACGTCGCCGGCCACGGCACGGCCACGAGCGACGAGAACGGTCACGGCACGCACGTCGCGTCGCTCGCCTGCGCCGCCGGCGACAACGGCTTCGGCAGCGTCGGCTCCGGGCTGAACTGCCGGCTGCTGATCTTCAAGACCGACCTCAGCGACGGCTCGATCGCGCGCTCGATCGTGCAGGCCGCCGATCGCGGCGCCGACGCGATCAACATGAGCTTCGGCAGCCGCGACGCGCGGGCGCCCCGGGCGATCGTCGAGGCGATCGACTACGCGCACGCCAAGGGCGCCGTCCTCGTCGCCGCCGCCGACGACCGGGCCGTCGACGAACAGGGCTATCCGTCCAACGTGCTGCAGCCGACGGGCACCGGCGCCGACCTCGCCGCCGGCCGCGGCCTCACCGTCACCGCCGCCAACTTCGCGGGGCAGCGCGCGTCGTTCGCGGGGCGCGGGTCGCAGATCTCGCTCGCCGCTCCGGGCGCATTCGAGGGCGGCGGCCCCACAGGGATCTTCGCGGCCTTCCCCGGGAACCCCACCGAGCTCGAGGCCGGCGGCAGCCTGCTGATCCCCGGCCGCGACTGCCGCTGTCGCACAACGCTCGGCGGTGACGCGCGCTTCGCCTACCTGCAGGGTACGTCCATGGCCGCGCCGATCGTCGCGGGCGTCGCCGCGATGGCCCGCCGGCTGAACCCCGACGCAACCGTCGCGGACATCATCCGCGTGCTCAAGGAGACGGCCGCGCGGCCGCCGGGCAGTGGCTGGAACGCCGAGCTCGGCTGGGGGATCGTCGACGCCGGAGCGGCGATGAACGTCGTGCGGGCGATCGACCGCCGCGCGCCGAGCTCGAAGCTCAAGGGCCGCGAGCGCGTGCGCCAGGCGCGCTCGGTCACGCTGAAGTGGACCGGCTCGGACACCGCGCCGGCCGGGCTGCAGCCTTCCGGCATCGACGTCTACGAGGTCTATCGCTCGACCAACCGCGGGCCCTACCGGCGCGTGAAGCGCACGCGCAAGCGCAGCCTGAAGATCAAGGTCAACCCCGGGTCGCTGTATCGCTTCTACACGCGGGCGGTCGACAAGGCCGGCAACCGCGAGGCGGTGCCGAAGCGGCCGGACCTCTCGATGCGCATCGACCGCCGGCGCTAGACCGCCGGCCCCGCCGCACCCGCACGCGCCTGGCGCGCGGCCAGCGACACGAGCTCCGCCAGCGACGACTCGATCGCCTCACCGAACGCGGCGAGGTCGGGCATCGCGTCGTAGTCGCCGAGCAGGCCGAAGTTCATCTGCCCGTTGTAGGACATGATCGCGATCGCCAGCGCGTGGTTCTTGGGCAGGAACGCGATCGGGAAGACCGACGTCATCTCGCGGCCCTGGACGTAGAGCGGGAACTGCGGGCCCGGCACGTTCGTCACGAGCAGGTTGAAGAGGATCGTCGAGAAGTTCAGCCGCGACGCCTGGGCGAGGATCGTCGGCGGCGCAAAGTTCTGCATGCTCGTCAGCACCTCGGCGCCGACGGCCTGCTTTGACTCCTTGAGGTCGTCCATCGCCGCCGCGACGACCGCGAGGCGCTCGACGGGGTCCTCGACGTAGACGGGCAGGGGCCCGCGCATGACCGCCAGGCGGTTGCCGACGCCGTTCTGCACGGCGTCGCGGTGGCGTACGGAGACCGGGACGAGCGCGCGCAGCTCGAGGCCCTGCGTTCGCACGCCGCGCGACTGCAGCCAGTGGCGCAGCGCCCCGGCGACGACCGCCAGCACGACGTCGTTGACCGTCCCGCCGAACGCGTTCTTGACGTCCTTGAAGTCCTGCAGCTCGCAGGCGACGCCGGCAAAGCGCCGGTGCGGGCCGATCTCGACGTTCAGGGGCGACGGCGGTGCCGGGTTGGCCGCCGCCCACACGATCTCGCCGAGGCCCTCGACCGCGACCTTCGCATCCTCGAGCGCTCGCTCCGGCCGCCTCAGCGCGCCGAGCGCCTTCCCCGCCACGCCGAGCGTCGCCTTCGTCATGCCGGTGATCCCGGCGCCGAGCAGGTCCAGCGGGCCAGGCGCCGGGTCGGGCATCCACGGCTCGAGGCCCTCCTCGGGCGGGCGTCCCTCGGGGTCGAGGTCGAAGAGGACGGTGCCGAGGTCGACGCCGGCGATGCCGTCGATCATCGCGTGATGGCTCTTGGACAGCAGCGCGAAGCCGCCGTCGGCGAGACCCTCCACGAGCCACAGCTCCCAGAGCGGTTTGCAGCGGTCGAGCTGCTGGGAGAACACGCGCGCGGCGAGGTTCATGAGCTGCTCTTCGCTGCCGGGCGAGGGCAGCGCCGTGTGGCGCACGTGGTACTCGAGGTTGAAGTCGGGGTCGTCGGCCCACAGCGGCCGGCCGGTGGCGGCCGGCGGGAAGACGAGCCGCTGGCGGTAGCGCGGCACGTAGTGCAGGCGCGCGCGGATCGAGTCCAGGAGGTCGTCGTACGCCGGGGGTGGTCCCGCGGCGCGGACGAGCGCCCCGATGTGCATATGTGAGACGGCGCCCTCCTGATGCAGGAACGAGGCGTCGGTGGCGGAGAGCCGATCGAGGTGACGCGGGGGCATCCCTGCGGAGCGTAGTCAACGCGGCTGCCGTCGGCAGCCGCCGCCTTGGCCGGCGGGTTGAGCCGACGTACCGTGACAGATGTCACAGACGCGGTGGCGCCGCGCGTCTACCACTTCTCGTGACAGCGCTGGCAGCCGACGCACTGGAGAGACAGATGGCCACACAGCAACGGTCACAGATGCAGCCGCTGAAGCTTGGCAGCCGCAGCGATGCTGCGCGCGCGCTGCAGGCGGCCACTAACCGCAGGCTCCGCGCGCGCGGTCTCGCCGCGCTCGCCGTCGAGGAGAACGGGGTCGTGGATGCCCGCACGCTCGAGGCTGTGCGCAAGACCGCCTGGGCGCTGGGCGCCCTCGTCGAGACCTATGAGTCGATCACGCGCGACGGCGTGATCCCGATCGGGGTGCAGCGGATGATTCGCAATCCGGGGCGCCGCACCGATCAGCAGAAGAGCCGCGGGAAGGCGCGCATGTCGCGGTTGCGCACCCACCGCAAGCGGCGTGCCGCCGAGCAGCGGTCGTCGCGCACCCGCACGGTCAACGCGTTCTTGGCGAAGATCGGCACCCGTGAGCAACCGCCCGGCTGCAACGGGGGCGGCATCATCACGACGATGCAGACGTTCTGGGGCTTCGGACGCGTGCCCTGGTGTGGCATCGCCTGCGGCTATCACGCCGTCAAGTTCGGCGGCGTGAGCGGTCTGCGCTCCGACGTCGCGGCGGTGCGCGCGATCGAGGGACACGCCCGCGCCGGGCGCGCACCCTACGGGAGCTGGCAGTCGAGTCCCGAGGGAGCGCTTCCCGGGTCGTTCGTGGTCATCGGCGGAACCGGCGTTCACGTCGGGATGCTCGTGCAGCCGCTGAGCGGCGGCCGTGCGAGGACCGTCGAGGGCAACACCTCCTTCGGCCCCGGTGGCTCGCAGTCCGACGGCGGCTGCGTCGCCGGCCGCATCCGCTCGGCGTCGGAGATCACCGGTGTCGCGACCATGAACTATCCGGATGGAAGGTGATGAGCATGTCTGACCTCTGGGTCGCCTCCGACGAGCTCCTGGTGGGCGACCCGATCGCCGCTCAGAAGATCCAGACGCCGTACGAGACGCCGAACCTCGAAGCCGAGGGCATCAAGCTCGGCGACGTCGACGACGACGACGCCAACGAGGCGGCGGCCGCTCTCGTGCTCGCCACGTTCGACGACGACGACGTCGCCGGCGACGAGCCGGGGGAGACCGACGACGACGACGAGATCGACGATCACGACGACGACGAGAACGTGGCAAGCGACGTGTGACCGCCGTGAAGGTCAGCTCCAAGCCGCAGACCGTCGCCGGCATCCGGAAGCTGCTCGCGCGTCTGCGCGAGCGCGAGGCGATGGCTCGCGCGCGGTTTGTGAAGGGCGCCCCGACCAAGGAACAGCGCACGGCGGCGCGGACGAACCTCGATGCCGTCCGGCGGTCCATTGCGCGCTGGGAGCAGCGCCTGCGCGCCGAGCAGCAGCCGACCATCGGCTGGCGGTCGCTGCGCCATGTCTGCCCGTGGCTGACGGATGCCGACGCCAGGCGCATCGCCGGTGGGATGGGCGTCGCGTTCAGGCGCTACGACATCACGACCCCGCAGCGCGCGGCGATGGCGGTCGCGCAGATGGCGCACGAGTCCGACGGCTTCCGGACGTCTGAGGAGTACGCGAGCGGCGACGCGTACGAGGGGCGCCGCGACCTCGGCAACACGCGTCCCGGCGACGGCCGCCGGTTCAAGGGCCGCGGGCGGATCATGTGCACCGGCCGCGCGAACTACACGAGCGCGGCGCGCGAGTTCGGCGTCGACTTCGTCGGCGCCGCGGAGAGGCTCGCGCAATCGCCCTACAGCGAGCTGGTGTCGTGCTGGTGGTGGAAGACGCACGGGTGCAACGAGCTCGCCGACGCCGGCGACTTCGTTGCGCTGACGCGCCGCATCAACGGCGGCCTCAACGGACTCGACGATCGGCAGAGGTACTACGCGCGCGCCCGCAGGGTGGCCCGCTACCTGACGCCGCGCTGACGCCGCCGCGCGCCCCGGAGAAGCGGGCTTATGATCGCGCGATGCCCGGCTCGAACGAGTCCCGCTTGACGGTGTTGATCGCGGAGGACCAGTACCTCATGCGCGAAGGGACGAGGCGCCTGCTCGCGGAGGTTCCGGGGATCGACGTCGTCGGCGAGGCGGCCGATTACGACGGCGTCCTCGCCGAGACCCGGCGGCTGCGGCCGGACGTCGTGCTGATGGACATCAAGATGCCTCCGACGCATTCGACGGAGGGCATCGAGGCCGCGCACGTCATCAAGGACGAGCTGCCCGGCACCGGTGTGGTCGTGCTCAGCCAGCACGAGGACGAGGGCTACGTCTGGGCGCTGCTCGAGCACGGCGTCGTCGGCTACGGCTATCTCCACAAGGTGCGCGTCGGCGATGTCGATCAGCTCGTGCGGGCGCTGCGCGAGGTCGCCGCCGGCGGCTCGGTGCTCGATCCGCGCATCCTCCAGACGCTCCTCGCCCGCCGGTCCAAGAAGCCGGGCTCGTCGCTGTCGGAACTCACCCCAGGCGAGCTGGACGTGCTGCGGCTGATGGCCGAGAGCCGCAGCAACGCGGCGATCGCGTCGCGCCTGTCGATCGCCGTCGGCACGGTCGAGAAGCGGGTGGCCGCCGTCTTCTCGAAGCTCGGGCTGCCCGAGGAGTCAGACGTCAACCGCCGCGTTGCAGCCGTCCTGATCTACTTCAGAGAGTCGCTTCCCGGCTCCTGATCGGGCGCACGTCGGCCTTCTCTCGCACCTCGGCCCGGATCCAGGTGCCGCCGCCCGGCATGCTCTCCACCGACAGGGCGCCGCCCAGCGCGTCGATCCTGTCGGCCATGTTCTGCAGGCCGCGGGCGGACGGAGCGCCCCCGGCGTCGAAGCCGTGCCCGTCGTCGTGCACCTCGAGCGTCACCGTCCGCCTCGCCGGGTCGGCGCGCAGCGAGACGATGATGCTCGCGCCCGGGGCGTGCTTCACCGCGTTGGTCATGGCCTCGAGCGCGACGAAGTAGAACGCGGCCTCCAGTTCGGGCTCGAGATGGCGCCCGTGCATGAGCGGCTCCACCTCGACGCGCACGTTCGTGGGCAGGCGCGCCGCGTGGGCCTGCAGGGCCGCCTGCAGGCCCCGATCGGCGAGCAGGCTCGGATAGATGCCGCGGGCCAGCTCCTGTAGCGCGAACACCGCCTCCTCGGCCTCGTCGGCGAGATCCTCGAGCGCCTTGTCGATCGCCGGCCCCTCCGCGTGCGCGGCCCGCCGCAGACCGGCGGCCAGCGCCACGAGCTGCTGCTGCGCCCCGTCGTGAAGGTCACGCTCGATCCGCTTGCGCTCCGCGTCCTGCGCCGTCACGAGGCGCTGCCGAGAGCGGTGCAGCTCGGTGGCCTGCTGTTCGATCTGCGCGAGGCGCTGGCGGAGCTCCTCCTCGAGGCGGATGTTGCGCAGGGCGAGAGCCGACTCGCGCGCCACGACGCCCAGAAGCTCGACGTCCTCGTGGCCGAAGGCATCCTTCGGGCGACCGCCGCAGGCGATCAGGCCGATGAGGTTTCCGCTCGAGGTCAACGAGGCGACAAGGGCAGGTTCGCCCGCGAACAGCGGGCGCAGCGATCGCGCGACGTCGGCGGGGATCTGGGAGAAGGCGACGCCACCGGAGAGCTCGACAAGAGCGGCGGGCACCGGCTTGGGCAGAAGCGCCGGCGCCCCCGGCTGCGCTCCCGACACCGCGATCGGCCTGAGCGTCCCAGCTCCGTCGCGCGCGATGTAGAGCCAGACGCCGGCCCAGGACGCGCCGAGCGCGGCCCGTGCCGCGTCGGCGATCCGGGAGCCGAGCTCGCCGGCGTCGAGTGCGGGGGTGCCCAGATCGCCCAGTCGCGCCAGTGCCATGACGCCACGCGGCTCGTCGCCGTAGAGCACGCGCGCGACCACCCGCTCCAGCCGCTGCCTCAGCGGCTGGGCGAGGAAGCTCACCAGCAGCGCGAGCCCGAGCGCTGCCACTACGCGCGAATCGCCCCCGCCGATGCTCAGGCCGGCGACGAGCGCGATCCCGAAGAACAGCGCCGCCAGCACGCCGGAAGCGAGCGTGTAGACGAGCCCCTTGGAGATGACGACGTCGATCTCCCACAGCCCGTGCTTGAAGATCGCGATCGCCGCGGCCACCATCGGAAGCGGAACGGCCAGCACGACGAGGATCCGGGCGGCTGTCCGCAGGCCTCGGACTCGAGCGCCTGCATGGGGATCGCCTGAAGCGCAACGGAGATCGCCGCGCCCACCAGCAACCACTTGATCTGCTGGCGAAGCACGGGCCCGGCCTTGCGGAAGCGGTCGATGAGGGCGATGACCGCCGCCAGCGGTGCGAGGGTCGCCAGCACGGCGGCAGACACCGACGCGAGCCGGTAGAGGACGTGGGCTTCGCCCGTGGACGCGAGCGGCCCGGCCAGCCCCGCAGGCAGATCCACGCGGATCAGCGGAGGCGGCTCGCCCGGCGGCGCCAGGAGGTAGGCGATCACGGCCAGGAGCGGCATCACGATCGCGAGCGCGATGGTCGCCAGCCTCAACCCGTTGCGGTGGAACCTCGCATCGGGAAGGCCGCGATCACGATCACCCACAGCGGCAACAGGAAGGCCGCCGCGATCCACGACCAGGCGAGTGCCACCTCCTCGGTCCAGCCCGGCAGCGCCGCCGGCGTGCCCGCCCGCGACAGGACGCCGGCGGCCAGCACGACCGCCCCGAAGAGCACCCCGAGGGCGAGGTGCGTCAGGCCGTAGCGGTTGCGCGGCCGGTGCCAGAGGATGAACGCGCCGAGCGCGGCGGTTCCCACGGCCACCGCCGCGTACTGCAGGAAGCCGCTCGGTGTCGCCTGCCCGCCGCCGGCGTGCAGCCACAGCCCGGCCACAGTGCAGGCGAATGCGGTTGGCGCCAGCGCGACCGTAGCGGGGCGAGGGATGCTCTGCATGGACGCATTGTCTCGCGAAGCTGTCGCCCCCGGAAAGCCCGGCAGCCCGACCGTCAGCGGGGGTTTTCCGTACGGCGCCTGCGGGATTGCTTGCCGTAGATCGGAGGCTTTTCGGCTTTCGGAGTCCGCCGGTGTCGCCGTACCTTGCGCTCCATCTTGTCCCGGTGTCGTCTGCGTCAGGCGGCACCTCTCATCGAAAGGGATCGTGATGCCTTCAAGTGCAACAGCTCGTGCATCCGGTGAACCGCTGGTCCTCGACGGAGCGCGGTCGATCGTCGTCGGAGGCCTCGCCGTCGGTGCGGCGCTCGGGTTCGGCGGCAACTTCTTCGAGCAGGGCAACACGCAGAACGTCATGTACGCAGTCAGCGCGCTCGGGCTGATCGTCGCGTCGGTGCTGCTCGCGGTGCAGCATGTCTCCGCGGGCCGCCTGCTCGCGGCGGCGGGATTCGTGATGCTGGCGCTCGGCGAGACGCGGGTGCTCAATCCGACCGACGTCCCCGGCGGCGAAGCGTCGTTCGCTGCCGGCGTGCTTCTCTACGCGCCGGCTCTGCTGATGATCGGGCTGTCGCGCTGGGCACCGCTCTGGGTTCGCCTCCTCGGAGCGATCGCGGCCGTTCCGTTCGCCGCTCATGGGCTCGTCTACCTGGGCGGGGGAGACGTCGACAGCACGGGTGCGCTGCCGGGGATCGGCTACGCGCTCTTCACGGTGACGGTCATCGGCTGGATCCTGACGGTGCTGCGCTCGGAGCCGGACAGAACATCATGAAGCCGATCGTCGCGGCGAACAGGCCGTAACGTCGTCGGTCTCATCAGGACGACGCACCCTGGCGTGGGCGGCGATCGCCGCCCACGCCGTCGCTCGTATCGCCACGATGCGGGTTCCCCGACCGGAAGCGACGCGTACTCTGGTGGCGCGATGGCATGGGACTTCTCCACCAACCCAGAGTCCCAGACCCAGCTCGATCGGATGGACGACGTCGTGCGCGAGGAGATCTCGCCGCTGGCGACGCCCGATCTCGACCGCGAGCCGATCGCGCTCGCGGGCACCGCCGAGCAGACGGAGCGACGGCGCCCGCGGCGACGGCGGCGGCCGGCGGCGGGCGTGCTGGTGGTGCTGCTGTGCGCATGGGCGCTGCCGGCGTGCGGATCCGGCGCTCCCGACCAGGCGACACAGGAGCCGGCGGTGCCGTCGCAGGCGACGGCGGCGGCCGCGCCCGCCCCCCAGCCGCGCGGCCGGCTCGCCCCCCGCGCCACGACGAACCACTTCGACGGCGCCCGCGCGTTCGCGCTGCTGCGCGCGCAGGTCGAGGACTACGGCTGGCGCCCTGCCGGCTCGGCCCCGCTGCGCCGCCTCGCGCTGCGGTTGCGCGCGCTGCTGCCGCGCGGGCGCTTCGAGAACGTGCCGGGGCACCCCGGGCTGCGCAACATCGTCGGCAGCGTTCCGGGTCGTATGCCGGCGATCGTCGTGGCCGCCCACTATGACGTCGAGGCCGTACCGGCCGGCTTCGTCGGCGCCAATGACGGCGCCGCGGGCACGGCCGCTGTCGTCACGCTCGCGCGCGCGTTCGACCGGGCGCGGCGGCCGCCCGACGCGCGCGCGCTGCGCTTCGTCCTCTTCGATGGCGAGGAGGAGCCCGCCGGCTGCGAGCCGTTCGCCGAATGTGGCCTGCGTGGCTCGAAGGCCTACGCGAAGCGCCACGCCGGCGAGACCCGCGCGCTCGTGCTGCTGGACTACATCGCCGAGCGCCGCGGCCTCAGCTTCCCGCGCGAGGGCGGGTCGGATGCCGAGCTGTGGGGGAAGCTGCGCAGCGCGGCCCGCGCCGTCGGCGTCGGTCGGCTGTTTCCGAACCGCACATCGGGCGCGATCCTCGACGATCACACGCCGTTCAGGCAGCGCGGCGTGCCGGCGATCGACGTCATCGACTTCGACTACCCGCAGCGCGACACCCTCGCCGACAACATGAGCGCCGTCGCGCAGCGCAGCATCGACGCGGTCGGCGAGGCCGTCCACCGGCTGGTCACGCGACTGCGGGCGGGTCGCTGATCGCCGCGGGGGCGCGCGCGGCGCTGCCTACACTGAGGGATATGACCTTCTGCGTCGAGAAGCTGCTGCTGGCGGCGCCGCGCGGCTACTGCGCCGGTGTCGACCGCGCCGTGCAGACCGTCGAGCGCGCGCTGGAGCTCTACGGCGCGCCGGTCTACGTGCGCAAGGAGATCGTCCATAACAAGCATGTGGTCGAGCAGCTGCGCGCCCGCGGCGCGATCTTCGTCGACGAGATCGACGACAGCATCCCGCCGGGGTCGACAACGGTCTTCTCCGCCCACGGCGTCTCGCCCGCCGTCCACGCCCAGGCGGCGGAGCGCTCGCTGTCGACGATCGACGCGACCTGCCCGCTCGTGACGAAGGTTCACGTCGAGGCCAAGAAGTTCGCCGCCGAGGGATACACGATCGTGCTGATCGGACACGGCGGACACGAGGAGGTCGAGGGCACGATGGGGGAGGCGCCCGAGTCGATCGTTCTCGTGGAGACCGAGGCCGACGTCGACGCGCTGGACATCCCCGATCCCGACAAGGTCGCCTACATCTCGCAGACGACGCTCTCGGTCGACGAGACGCGCACGATCATCAACCGCCTGCGCGAGCGCTTCCCCGCGATCACCGGCCCGCGCACGGACGACATCTGTTACGCGACGACGAACCGCCAGGCGGCGGTCAAGCAGATGGCGGTCGCATGCGACCTCGTGCTCGTCATCGGCTCGCAGAACTCGTCCAACTCGCAGCGGCTCGTCGACGTCGCGCGCGACTGCGGAACCGCTTCGCACCTCATCGACAACGAGTCGCAGGTCGCCGAGGAGTGGTTCGACGCCAAGCGCGTCGTCGGCATCTCGTCGGGCGCGAGCGCGCCGGAGGAGCTCGTCAACCGCCTCGTCACCTACTTCACCGACCGCGGCGTACGCGACGTCTCGGAGTTCGAGGTCATGCGCGAGGACGTGCGCTTCATGCTGCCCAAGCGCATCCGCGAGGATCTCGCGGCCAGGGTTTGAGCATCTCGGAGCGCTAGCGGCGGGCGGCACGGATGCGCACGCTCGTCATCTCGGATCTGCATATCGGCGTACGCACTGGCGCCGACGTCCTCGCGCGTCCTGCGGCGCTGGAGGCGCTGCGCGCACGCCTGGACGCCGTCGACCGGCTCGTCCTGCTCGGCGACACGCTCGAGCTGCGCCACGGCCCTGCGCGTGACACGCTCGCGCGCGCTGAGCCGATCATGCGCGCGCTCGGCGCCGCGCTGCCGGCGGGCGCTGAGGTCGTGCTCGTGCCCGGCAATCACGACCACGCCATCGCCGCCGGCTGGCTGGACTGGCGCGGGCGGCGCGAGGCGCCCGGCCCGTTGCCGCTCGAGGAGCGCGTCGCGGCGGTCAGAGCGTCATGGATCGCCAAACGGCTGGCCGGCTTTCTCGCCCCGGCTCACCTCGAGGTCGCGTACCCCGGGGTGTGGCTGCGCGACGACGTCTACGCCACCCACGGCCACTACCTTGACGTGCACTTCCCGATCCCCATGCCCGAGCGTCTCGCGGCCGGGTTGATGACGCGGATGGTCGGCGCAATCCCCGACCCGGCGACGCCCGATGACTACGAGGCGATCCTCGCCCCGCTCTACGCGCTCAGCCAGGCCAGCGCGCAGCGAGGGGGAGACGGACGCGCGGTGATCGGCAGCCGCTCAGCCGTCGGGACGTGGCGCGGCCTGACCGGCAGCGACCGGGGCGGGCGGCTGCGCGGCTATGCCTTGGCGGGGTCGTTCCGGCTCGCGGTCCTCGCCGCCAACCGCGCGGGGCTCGGCCCGGTCCAGGCGCGGGTCGGCGTGCACGACCTGCGCGTCGCCGGGCTGGCGGCGATCGGCGAGACGGCGCGGCGGCTGCGGATCGCGCCGGAGCACCTGATCTTCGGCCACACCCACCGCACGGGCCGGCTCGCGCGCGATTCGCCGGCGGAGTGGCGCACGCCGAGCGGGATCGAGCTGCACAACGCGGGCAACTGGATCTTCGAGACGGTCTTCATGGGCCGCGGCCCGAGCGCCACGAGCCCGTACTGGCCGGGCGGCGCGATCGCGCTCGACGGCGACGGCCCGCCGCGCCTGGAGCGCCTGCTCGACGACGTGCCGGTGTCGGCGTTGCAAGCGGACCCGCGCTCGTAGACTGCTGCGATGGTCCCCGCCGCCCCTTGGCGGAGCGTGATCGACGCCGTGTTCTGGGCTCATCCGGCCGCGCCGGAGGCGCGCGGCACGCTGCCGCCACAGCTGGCCGGGCGCGCTGGTCTGCCGGTCACGGTCGGCGGCCTCGTCTCCTACCGGGAGGGTCCGGTCGGGCCGTACGACGAGATCGCCGCAGCGCCGTTGCTCCTGCGCCCGCTGCGCGCCCACGTGCCGTTCATCGCCGTCGATTCCGAGCCCAGCATCGCCGGCGGGCGCGGCAACTGGGCGCTGCCGAAGGTCCTCGCGAGCTTCGACGGCGAGGTGGGGCGACCGGGGCGGTCGGTGGCGACCGGCGACGGCTGGGCGCTGTCGGTGACCGCCACCGCGCGCGCGCGACGGCTGCCGTTCGGCGGCCGATCGGGACGCTCAGCGGCGCAACCGAGGTCGGCGCGTCTGCGCTCAGAGTCCGCCAGCCGATCAATCCTGCCAGCGCGATCACGGCCACCTGAGTCGCCGCCGTCGGTATAACCAGCACCACAACCGCCGCCGCGAGCGCGATCGAGCTGGGCGCGGGCCTCGACCAGGTGCGCGAGGGCAACGTCGAGCGGATCTCGACGACCGGTACGACGGTCGAAGGACGCTTCGAGGAGCCCGTGAAGTACCCGGCCGACTCCGAGACGGCGGAGCCGACGCGGTTCTTCGAGACCGAGGTGCCGGTGTTCGCCGACAACGACGAGCTCACGGACGCCCTCGAGGACGGCGGCGTTGTCATCGAGGCGGCGCCGATCAACGACGGCCGCGGCGTGCTCTTCAACCTGCTGTTCGGCTTCGGGCCCGTGATCCTGCTCGTCGCGCTGTTCGTCTGGCTGTCGCGGCGGGCCGCCGGCGGCCCGCTGGGGGCG
>JAHWJM010000099.1 GCA_019348435.1 Actinomycetota bacterium | reverse complement strand
CTCGAAGTGCCCGCGCGAGCTGGACGTGCGGCGCTCGTACTCCTGGCTGCGCGCGAACCCGGGCAGGCTGCCGAGCACCTCGTTGATCGACAGCCAGCCGAAGTCGCGGATCTGATCGTCCGTCACCACCGAGACCGTGCTCGGCACGTCGGCGACCCGGGCGCCCTGCGTCGTCGCGATCGTCACCTCGAGGTCCATCAGCGCCTCGAGATCGAGCCCACCGAGCTGGCGGTCGTCGGTGGCGCCGGCATCGCGCGCCAGCAGCGCGGCGACGACGGCCCACATCGCGAGCGTTGGTGCGCCGAGCGCTCGACCTCGCGATCGTCGGTTCCGCGTCATGCCGGTCCCCTTCCTCGTGCCGTGCCGAGAGGATACCCCGGCGCGGAGCTCGCGCGGCACTCCCGCCGCCGGCGGCGACGCCCTGCACCACGCCGACGACCGGCACAGGAAGCCCGTGCAGCGCGGTCAGCCCGTCGTGCACAGCAGCCGCGAGCTCCGCGACGTGTGCGGCCGGGTCGGCGACCGCGGCGAACTCGTGCAGGTCGCCGCCGACACAGAACGCCCGGCCCTCCGCGTCGAGGCGTACGACGCGCAGTGGTCGGCAGCCAACGACGCCGCGCGAGCGGCGGACGGCCCGCTGTGGGTGGTGCTCGGCGACAGCGCCGCGCAGGGCGTCGGCGCGAGCTCCTACGACGCCGGCTACGTCGGCGTGGTGCGCGACCGGCTCGTCGCGGCCGACGCCCGGCCGTGGCGGGTGGTCAACCTCTCCCGCAGCGGCGCCCGGACCCGCGACGTGCTCGACGAGGCGGCGCTGTGGCGCAACGTCGAGGGCTTCCCGGACTTCATGACGCACCTCGAGGAGGTGCGCTCGACGGGGCCCAACACCTCGCACTGGAAGGCGCGCGGCCCGCTCGGCACGACGGTCGAGTGGGAGGCCGAGATCACCGATGACGTGCCCGGCGAGCGGATCGCCTGGCGCTCGGTCGAGGGGTCGAAGATCGACAACTCTGGCACCGTGCGCTTCGTCACGGCGCCGGGCGACCAGGGCACCGAGCTGCACGTCGAGATGCGCTACAGCCCGCCGGCGGGCGCCGTCGGCGCGACGATCGCGAAGATGTTCGGCGAGGAGCCCGGCATCCAGCTCAAGGACGATCTGCGCCGCTTCAAGGCGATCGCCGAGACCGGCGAGATCGTGCGCTCCGACGGCTCGCCCGAGGGCCCGCTCGGCCGCCGCCAGCTCAAGCAGCGCCCGGCGCACCCGCAGCCCGACGAGGAGCTCGCCGGCGCATCGACGAACGGAGGAGGATCATGAGAGCGACCGTCTGGTCGGGCCGCAACAAGGTCTCGGTCGAGAACGTCCCGGACCCGAAGATCCTCAACGCCCGCGACGCGATCGTGAAGATCTCGTCAACGGCGATCTGCGGATCGGATCTGCACCTCTACGACGGCTACGTGCCGACGATGCGCAAGGGCGACATCCTCGGGCACGAGTTCATGGGCGAGATCGTGGAGACCGGCGGCGACGTCACGAACCTGAAGGTCGGCGATCGCGTCGTCGTGCCGTTCCCGATCGCGTGCGGTGCCTGCAACGCGTGCGCGCGAGAGATGTTCTCGCTGTGCGAGAACTCCAACCCGAACGCGTCGACGGCGGAGAAGCTGTGGGGCGACTCGACCTGCGGGATCTTCGGCTACTCGCACGCGGCCGGCGGCTACGCCGGCGGGCAGTCCGAGTACGCGCGCGTGCCCTTCGCCGACGTCGGGCCGATCAAGATCGAGAGCGATCTGTCCGACGAGCAGGCCCTGTTTCTGTCCGACGTCTTCCCGACGGGCTACATGGGGGCCGAGCTCTGCGACATCAAGCCCGGCGACATCGTGGCCGTCTGGGGCTGCGGCCCGGTCGGGCAGTTCGCCATCGCCAGCGCGTACCTGCTGGGCGCGGAGCGCGTGATCGCGATCGACCGCTTCGACTACCGGTTGACGATGGCCCGCGAGAAGAGCGGCGCGGAGACGATCAACTATGAGCAGGCCTCGGTGCGCGAGGCGCTGCGCGAGATGACCGGCGGCCGCGGCCCCGACGCCTGCATCGACTGCGTCGGCCTCGAGGCGCACCACCACCACGGCGGCATGTACGCCTACGACCGCGTCAAGCAGGCGACGCGGATGGAGACCGAGCGTGGCTACGCCCTGCGCGAGGCGATCTTCAACTGCCGCAACGGCGGCACGGTGTCGATCATGGGCGTCTACGGCGGCTTCATGGACAAGTTCCCGATCGGCGCCGTGATGAACAGGGGCCTGACGATCAAGACCGGCCAGTGCCACGTGCACCGCTATTTGCGCCCGCTGCTGCAGCGCATCGAGAAGGGCGACATCGACCCGAGCTTCATCGTCACCCATCGCATGTCGCTCGACGACGCATCCACCGGCTATGAGACCTTCAAGCACAAGCAGGACGAGTGCGTGAAGGTCGTGATGACGCCGTGAAGTCCGGCGCGCCGCGGTAGCGCGGGGCGCCCGGTCGGATTTCGTTCGCAGCCGAATCGAACGCTCGTTCGATTCGGCTGCTAGGCTCTGCACCGCAAGCGGGTGATCCGACGGCGCGTCAAGCGCCTCCGCCCGCCGTAAACGACCGGCCGCCTGCGCCGCGCGCACGTCGCGTGTCGCCATCGGGCCGTGGAAGGACAACATTCGAATGCGTCTCAGAACAATGGGCGCCGTCTGCGCTACGTGCGCTGTCGCGGTGCCCTCCTCAACTGCGGTCGCGCAGTCTCCCAGCGCCCCGCCCTCCGTCAAGGCCGCTGCCGCCAATCCACCCGGCGATCTGCGCAGCGGCGCCAAGCAGCAACTGATCAACCGCAACATGTTTCTGTCCAAGCGGCTGGGCCGCGTCAAGCGCGACAAGCTGACGCTCCGCGAGCGCCAGCGCAGGCGCTCGGCGCTGCAGTCGCATACCCTGCCCGAGCTGCGCCGCTCCACGCGCCGCGTCGCCAAGAAGATTCGCCGCGAGCGGGCCAAGCGCGACCACGGCGGCGCCCCGAACGTCGCGATACCGGGCGCGCTGAGGTCGATCGCGGCCTGCGAGTCCAACGGCAACCCGCGGGCGATCTCGGCCAGCGGCATGTACCGCGGCAAGTATCAGTTCTCCCGTTCGACCTGGCGCTCCGTCGGCGGTAGCGGCGATCCCGCCCGCGCCTCCGAGACCGAGCAGGACCGCCGCGCGGCAATCCTCTACCGCACGGGCGGCCCCGGCCACTGGCCGGTCTGCAGCCGCCGCTGACCCGCGGCCACGCAGGAATCATCGGCTTCTCCGCGGGCCCGGCGCTGTTGCGCCGGGCCCGCGGTGCGTCCGGAGCCGCCCTCGGCGTCTGTAGCCTCGGGACGATGGATGCCGCCGCGCTGCGCGCCGAGTTTCCGGTCTTCGAGCGGTACGCCTATCTGAACGCCGGCACCTGCGGCCCGCTTCCCCGTGCCGCTGCCGCCGCCGTTGGCGGCGTGCTCGCGCTCGCCGCCGAGCAGGGTCGCGCCGACGCGTACTTCGAGGCGATGCTCGACCAGCGCACCCGCCTGCGGGAGGGCTATGCGGGGCTGCTCGGCGCCGCCAGCGACGACGTCGCGCTGACGACCTGCACGAGCGAGGGCATCGTCCGGGTGCTCGGTGCGCTGCAGCTCGAGCCCGGCGACGAGGTGCTGACCTCCGACGAGGAGCATCCGGGCCTGCAGGGCCCGCTGGCCGCGGCGCGCGACCAGCGCGGCATCGTCGTGCGCGTCGTGCCGTTCGCCCAGATCGCCGAGGCGGTCGAGCCGCAGACGAAGCTCATCGCGTGCTCGCACGTCAGCTGGGTCAACGGCCGGATGATCGGCGATCTGCGCGCTCTCGCGGACGTGCCGGTGCTGCTCGACGGCGCGCAGGGCGCCGGCGCGGTGCCGACGGATGTCACCGCGCTCGGCTGCGCCTTCTACGCCGGCTCGGGACAGAAGTGGCTCTGCGGCCCCGTCGGCAGCGGGATGCTGTGGATCTCGCCGCGCTGGAGCGAGCGACTGCCGGCGCCCGGCCCGACGTACCTGAACCTCGACGTGCCGCGCGACGGCCTGGCTGCCGCGCCGCGCGCGGACGCCGGCCGCCACGACGCCTCGGCACAGAGCGCCGAGACGACGGCGGCGGCGCTCGCCGCGCTCGACGTGCTCGGCGGCGCGGGCGGGGCGCAGTGGCCTGGCGTCCACGAACGCGCCGCCGCGCTCGCCGCGCAGCTCGCCGACGCGCTCGCCGAGCGCGGCCGCGAGGTCGCGCCACGCGACCGCACGACGCTCGTCTCCTGGCAGGACGCCGATCCGCCGGCGACGCAGGCGCTGCTCGCACAGGACGGCGTCATCATCCGCGACCTGCCCGGCACCGGGCTGCTGCGAGCGTCCGTCGGCGCCTGGAACGACGACTCGGACATCGATCGGCTGCTGACGGCGCTGCCGTGATCGGCGAGCTGTTTCGCGCCCGGGCCGCCGAGCTCGAGCGCGACGGCCGCTCGCCGCTGTACGTCGAGCTCATGCGCGGCGCCGCCGACGACGCCGACGCGGGCGGGATCGTCGCCACGATCTTCGCGGGCGACCCCGCGACACGCGCCTCGGTGCCGGAGCTGCGCCTGCTCGCCGCGCTGCACCACGTCGTGCTCAGCGGCGCGGCGCCGGAGCTCGCCCGGTATTTCCCCAGTGCCGGCGGCGACGCGCCGGCAGCGGGCGCGTGGTCCGTCGCGCGGCGCACGATCGCCGAGCACGGCGACGTCATCCGCGCGCTCGCACGCCGCACCGTGCAGACCAACGAGCCCCGCCGCTGCGTGGGTGGCGCTCTACGGCGGGCTGCTCTGGCTGTCCGAGCGCCACGGCCTGCCGATCCGGCTGCTCGAGATCGACGCCACGACCCACGAAGGCCGCCTTGAGCTGCAGTCCTACATCTGGCCGGACGAGCCCGGCGGCCCGTTCGCATGGCTGACACTCGAGCCACCCGCCGCGGGCGCAGGCGCGGGCAGCGCCTTCGAGCTGCGCTGCCGCGAGCGCCCGGAGGACGACGGCAGCGGCGTCGCGCGCCTGCTCGCACACGCCGGGTACCACGGGCCGCCGGTGGCGTGGCAGGCGCCGAGCCCGACGGGCGGCGGTGACGACGCGTCGTGAGTCAGAGCGACGTGCCGGGCGCCCCCAGCCCCTCCAACCACTGCCCCCATGCGCCGGCCAAGACGATCTCGGCGAGCGCGGCGTAGCCCCCCGCACCCGGGTGCGAGCCGTCGTTCGCGGCCGCCTCGCTGCGCCACCCGTCGTGCGCGCAGAGCGCCCCGGCCGTCTCGACGAACGGAACGCCGCGGTGCGTGGCGACGTGCGCGAACTGGTTGGAGAGCTCGCGGATGCGCTCGTCCTGATCTCGCTCACCCACGGGCGGCGGCCCCACGACGAATACGCCGTGCCCGCCCGCCTCGGCCAGGTCGATGAGCCGGCCGAGCGTCCTGACGGCCACACCCGGCGCGACGCGCAGGCGGTTGTCGACCTCGGTCATGTCGTTCGCCCCGAACGCGAGGACGACGCCGTAGGTCGCGGCCGCGTTGCGCGTTCGAGCCTGCGTCTCGGTCTCGAAGCGCGCCGCGACATCAGCTGACGTGTCGCCCCGCACGCCGAGGTTGTAGGCCGTGATCGGCCGCCCGCTGTCAGGCGAGGCGGCGACGACGCACCCCACCCAGCCCAGCCCCGTCCGATCGCCGACACCCGCCACGAACGAGTCGCCGAAGAAGAGCACCCGCCGGTCACGCACGAAATCCATCGGCGCACCCTAATCGCGGTGATCGAGCGGCGCTGTCGGGGAAGACGAGCGACATGAACGCTGTCGAACACCTGCGCGGCATCCCGTCGCTGCGCCCACTGCGGGGCCATCACCCGGCCGTCGTCGTCTGCCTCGACGATCCTGGCTCGTTCGAGGAGCGCGAAAGCGAGTTCGGCGCGCTCGACGCCAAGCTCATCGTCGAGCGCGAGCCCGGCGATCTGTCGGCGCGCCTCGGCCGCCCGTCGGTGACCGTCGCCGACCGCCACCTCGAGGTCGCGCTGCAGGCCGAGGACGTCGCCCCCGACGTCGTCATCAAGATGGTGCGCTGGCTGGAGATCCGCTGCGAGGAGTGCCCGCAGTCGGGCGTCGACATGCGCCAGCGCGCCAGCGACTGGGGTTGACTGTCAGGACGCTCGATACGCCGCACGGTCCGGCCCGCGTGCACCTGCACGCGGCGCAGGATCCGCGCGCGGCGCTCGTGCTCGGCCACGGCGCCGGCGGCGGGATCGGCGCGCCCGACCTCATGACGGTGACGCGCGTCGCGCTGGAGGTCGACGTCAGCGTCGCGCTCGTCGAGCAGCCCTACCGCGTCGCCGGGCGGCGCTCTGCTCCGCGCGCGCCGATCCTCGACGCCGCGTGGATCTCGATCGTCGAGCAGCTCACCGCGGACGCGTTCCCCGGCCTGCCGCTCATCACCGGCGGCCGCTCGTCGGGCGCGCGCGTCGCCTGCCGCACGGCCGCGGCGACCGGCGCGGCCGGCGTTCTGTGCCTCGCGTTTCCGCTCGTCGCGCCGTCGGGCACGAGCCGTCAGGAGGAGCTCGACGACGTCGACCTCTCCGTGCTCGTCGTGCAGGGGTCAAGCGATCGCTTCGGGATGCCCGCGCCGTCGGAGCGCCGGTCGGTCGTCGTCGTGCGCGGCGACCACGGGCTGAAGTCCGACCTGGCGGGCGTCGCCGAGGCGGTCGCACCGTGGCTCATGGTGCAGCTCGCGCGCGTCGGCTGAGGCTTGCGACGGCGCGCCCGCCGCCCACTGTGGGCGGCGGGCTCAGCGCTGTGTTCGGGCTCAGCGGCGCCGATGGATCTCGCCACAGGCGACCGGCAGCTCGGCTTCGAGCGGCGCGCCGAGGGCGGTGATCGGGCCGGCGTTGTAGTTGCCGTCGCCGTCGATGTCATGGCCGTGGATCACGATGTGCTTCTCGTCGAGATGATCGGCGACTTCGGCCGGCACCTGGATGTCGCGCCGGAACGTGAACTTGCCGTTGTCCTTCGCCATCGGCATGCGATCGAGGGCGAGGCCGCTCGCGGGGCTCGTGTCCCCGCTCGTGGTGAACGACACGAGGATCGGGCCGTAGTCGGCCAGCCCGTCGACCGTCTCGATCAGCGAATCCGACACACCGCCGACGCGGCGATCTGCGCCCGGGCAGGTGCTGATCTCCGGATGATCCTTGCCGTGGATGTGCGCCGCGTGAGGCAGGTTCGGGCTCAGGCCGCGGCCCTTGAGCAGGACGCTCACCGTGTCGCCGCGAAGCGCGAGCATCGCCCGGCCGCTGGCGTTCGAGCCCCCATCCGCGGCGGGATCGTGCGGCACGGCGTTCAGCGCCGCGACGTAGCGCTCGGGACCCGCCGGCTCTCCGCCCTTGCTCCCGGTGGCACTGGTGGCAGTGATGAACAACGCCGTCGCGGCGACGGCAACAA
The DNA here is from genome assembly GCA_019348435.1 of Actinomycetota bacterium. Taxonomy (GTDB): domain Bacteria; phylum Actinomycetota; class Thermoleophilia; order Solirubrobacterales; family Solirubrobacteraceae; genus CADCVQ01. The sequence goes on along the minus strand of JAHWJM010000099.1, from coordinate 936 downwards.
CAGACATGACCCGTAGCGATTTCAAGAGGTGCCCTCCTTGGGCTTGAGTACGACCAGTCCTGCGGTCGCGGCGGCAAACGGGATCACTCCGCGCAGCTACATCCGGAACACCGGCCGCGTGATCTCCCCCAGCGGCGCATTGGAGCAGGCGTTCAGCGCCAGCCCCACGACGTCGCGCGTCGCGAGCGGGTCGATGACGCCGTCGTCCCACAGCCGCGCCGTGGCGTAATACGGGTGGCCCTGCGCCTCGTACTGCGCGCGGATGCGCCGGCGGAGCGCCTCGATCTGCGCCGGATCGCGATCGGAGGCGACGGAGCTCAGCACCGTCGCCGCCTGGTCGCCGCCCATCACGGAGATGCGCGCGTTGGGCCACATCCACAAAAACCGCGGCGAGTACGCGCGCCCGGCCATGCCGTAGTTCCCGGCACCGAACGACCCGCCGATGATCACGGTCAGCTTGCCCCAGTAACCCGGGTTCGGGCTGCCCATGAGCTCGGTGCCGTCGGCCGTCGGTTCCGGCGCGCCGATGAGCTCGAAGCGCAAGAGCTCCTGACCGATGCGAATGATCTGTCCCGAGACGAGCTCTTCCTCTTGCGTCATCTTCACGAACACGCCGTTGAGGCTGTCGAGATCGCGCACGACGCCGTTCGGCGGGCGCAGATCGAGCTGCGCGTGGATCGGCGAGAGGTAGCCGTCGTTCTCGAAGATCGGTCCGAAGCTGCGGCCGAGCTTGTTCTCGCCCGGACGCAGATCGTGCGTGCCGCCCTCGGTACCGTCGGGACGGATGAGCGTCATCGACAGGCGCTGCCGCGCCGGCTGCGCCGTCGGCATTGCGCCCATCGGGCCGGCGCCCGGAGGCATCGGCATCGGCATCGCGCCCGAGCCTTCGTCCATGCGGAAGCCACACGTGCCGCAGAACCGGAAGCTCGGGGGAAC
>JAHWJM010000098.1 GCA_019348435.1 Actinomycetota bacterium | reverse complement strand
CGGGCGACCCCGCCGCGTAGCCGCGCACGAGGTCGACGATGTCGCCCGCCCCGTGGCGCAGCCAGGTCAGCAGGACGCCCTGCGAGGCGACGGTGATGGGTACGGTCGAACCCGTCAGGTCGGCGACGCTCGGGGCAACGTCGTCGAGGATCCGCTCGGCCTCGTCCATCTGCCCTTCGAGGGCGGCGCGGCGGGCGCGGTGCAGCCAGGCGAAGGCGGCGATACGCGGGTCGCGGCTCTCGTGCGCGAGCCGTTGGAGCGTCTCGATCGCCCGGCTCGCGCCGGCGCTGTCGCCGAGCTCGAGCAGGACGTCGACGTGGCGGCTGTGCGCGGCCAGCGACATCACGGTCTCACCGGTGCGGGCCGTCAGCGCGAACAGCTCGTCGAGCCAGGCGAGTCCCTGCTCGGTCGTGTCGGGGCCCGACGTCGCAAGCTGCGCCGAGCTCAGCGCGATCACCAGCGTCGGCTCGTCGCCCAGGCGCCGCGCCATCTCCAGCGCCTCGCGCGCCAGCGCAGCGCGACGTTCGGCCGCGTCAGACCAGTACAGCGCCACGGCGAGCGACCCGAGCAGCGAGACCCGCAGCGCAGCGTCGGCGTCGCCGATGCGCTCCAGCGCCTCGCCGAGCAGCGCGACGTGCGCCTCGTCGACGTAGCCCGGAGTCAGCGCGAACGGCGCGAAGCCCAGCGCCGCTCGCGCGAGGATCTCGTCGGCGCCGATCGAGCGCGCGGCCGACACCGCCGCCTCGAACGTCGCCCGCGCCGCCGGCCGACCGGCACGCGACTGCGCCGTTCCGAGGCCGAGCAGCAGGCCGGCGCGGCGCGGCACGTCGGTGTCGGTGCGCTCGAGCACCGCGAGCGCGCGCTCGAACAGGTCGGCGGCCTGCTCGAAGGCCAGCGCCTCCAGCGCGCGGCGGGCGGCGCGCTCGGCGTAGTCGACGGCCTTGCCGATGTCGCCGCGGGACGCGGCGCAGAGGAAGTGGTGGGCGATCTCCGGCAGGTGCGCCTCGATCGCACCGCGGTAGACCTGCTCGAGCGCCTCGCCGACGACGCGGTGGGCGTTCAGGCGGTCGGCGATCGGCATGCCGCTGACGAGCGTGTCGCGGATCAGCACGTGACAGAAGCGGTAGTCGCCGAGCCGGTCGGGCACCGGCTCGACGAGCCCGAGGTCAGTGGCGGCGTCGAGCGCGTCGAGCACGCGGTCGCGCCCGAACGGCGCCGCGCGCTCGAGCGTCGCGAGTGCAAACGCGCGCCCGATGATCGCCGCGAGCTCGAGCGTCGCGAACTCATGCCGGCCGAGGGGCTCGAGGCGGCGGCGGATCGTCTCGCGCACCCCGTCTGGCAGCGGCAGCTCCGCGGGCGGATCCTCGAGTCGTCCCTCGGCGAGAAGGAGCGCGAGCACCTCACGCACGAACAACGGGTTGCCCTCGGTCTTGGCGTGCACGGCCTCCACGAGTGCCGGGCAGGCGGGAGCGCCGCTCTTGGACTCGATGAGCCGGCCGACGTCGTCGCGCGACAGCCCGCCGAGCGCGAGCCGCCGGCCGGAGCGCAGGATGTTCTGCAGCGCCAGCTGCGCGTCGCGCGTCCAACCGGGCACGCGCTCCTGCGCCGTGACCACGAGCAGGACGGCGACATCGCGCAGCATCCGCGAGACGAAGTCCAGGGCGATCAGCGAGCCCTCGTCGACGGCCTGCAGGTCGTCCATGACGATCAACACCGGGCTGCGCGCGCTGCGCACGCGCAGCAGCGCGACGAGCGCGTCGAAGAGCGCAAAGCGCGCGACGTCGGAGTCCTCGTCCTCCCCGCTCGGCAGGGTGGGCGGCGCCAGCCGCTCGGCGAGCTCGGGCGCCAGCCGCAGGAGCTGGGCGGCGGCACAGCCGAGCTCCCGGCGCAGCGTCGCGACGTCGAGATCCTGCGTGAGGCCCCGCACGACCTCGACCCACGGCCAGTACGCGGGCGCGGCGCGGCCCCAGCCGCGCGTCCAGATCACGTGTGCGCCCGCGACGCCGGCGTGCTCGGCAAGCGCCCCGGCCAGCCGCGTCTTGCCGGCGCCCGGATCGCCGAGCACGAGGTGGACACCGCCACGGCCGCCGCGCGCATCCTCGAAGGACTCGATCAGCTCGCGAAGCTCGCGCACGCGGCCCACGAACGGACGCGCGCCCGACGCATCCGCAACGGCGCTCACCCGTTCGTCGGGCCGGTGTCCCGCCATGTTCCGCCGCACCCTAGCTCCGCCGCGGCCGCCGCGACAGAAATTCGACGCGGTCCTACATCTACCGCTCGACCTCCCATGTCACCGGAACACCCGGATCGGGCTCGTAGCGGCACGCGGCCCCCGTGCGTACCGTGCCGCGCAGGAGGTGCCCCAGATCTGGCTCCTGCTCGGCGATCCGGCGAACCGCCGCCTTGATCGCACGAGTGACGTTGATCCGCGCCCGCTCGCTCGCGGCGCTCGTCGCCTCGTCGGCCTGCTCGACGCCGGCGGCGATCACCTCGAGCTGCTCGCGCGCACGTGAGACGCGCTCGGGATCATTGAACGCCTGCGCCTCGGCGAGCTCGTCGCGCAGGTCCCGCGCCTGCGCTCGATAGGCGCCGAGCGCGGCGCTCTGGCGCTGCTCTCCGCCGCTTATCGCATCGGCGAGAGCGAGCGCCGCGACGGCCGTCCCCGGGCGCTCGAACAGCGTCGCGAGGTGATGCAGTCCCTTCGCGTCGTGCAGGCACACGCTGCGGCCGGCGTACTCGAGCAGCCAGACGTCCTGCTCGCGGCGCAGCACCGCGCGCTGCGGCCGTACGTCGCTCGGCCGCCCGCCCGCCCGCGGCCCCTCCTCCAACCGCGCCAGCAGCGCGTCGGCGCGCGCGACGGCGCCGTCCATCCCCATCCGCGCGGCCTCGTCGGCCACCCCCAGCACGAGCGCCCGTCCGCGCCTGGCGTCACCGGGGGCGGCACGGCGCGCGAGCACCTCGCCGGCGTCGAGCGCCGCCAGCACGACCGTCGGCCGCGCCCCCATGCGCTCCGCTGCCGAGCGCGCCGTCTCGAGGTGCCCGAGCGCGCGCTCGTCCTCGCCCGTCGTCATCGCCAGCACGCCGAGGTAGCGCGCGACGGGCCCGAGGTAGACGGCGCCCATGGAGACGACGTTGCGGCCCTCGTAGGCGATCAGCAGCTCGTAGAGGCGCGCCGCGCGCGCGCGGTCGTGCAGCAGCGCGCAGAGCTCGGCGAGCAGCGCCAGCGAGACCAGCCAGGCCGCGTCGCGCGGCACGTCCTCGAAGTCATCCGCGGCGAGTTGCTCGAGCTCGCGGCGCGCCTCGTCCTCGCGGCCGCGCTCGGCGAGCACGAGCGCCAGCCCGCAGCGCCAGTGACGCATCGCCGGCAGCCGATCGGCGTTGCGGCGCACGAGCGGCTCGAGGTCGCTGTGGCGGCTCTGCATGCGCCGCACGAAGAACGTCTGCTCGCCGGCGATGATCGGCGCGATCGAGCCGCGCACGTCGCGCGACTGCTCGACGGCCTCGGCGGTGAAGCGACCCGCGGCGGGGAAGTCGCCGCGCAGGTGGGCCGCCATCGCCCGGTGCAGCGGGTCGTAGACGAGCATCCGCGGCTGCGCCAGCCGGCGGGCGGTGGAGCCGAAGGCCTCGATCTCCGCCTCGGCGCGCTGCGGGTCGTCGAGCTCGAGCAGGAGGCTGATGCGCCACAGCCGCACCTGCATCGCGAGCTCGGCGTCGTTCGTGCGCTCGCACAGCTCGAGCGCCTCGAGTGAGATCGGCAGCCCGCGCGTGACGGTGTCCGGTCCCCAGACCGCGACGAAGCCCTGCGCGAGCGCGAAGGCCAGCGTCCGGTCCGCCAGCACGCGGTGCTCTGCCGAGCTGCGCGCGGCCGCTCCGCTGTAGATCGCGCGCGCCAGCCCGAGCGCCTCGTCGACGAGCCGTTCGCGGCGCTCGCGCTGGGGCGACCAGTACAGCGCCAGCGCGAGCTGGACCCGCAGGCGGCAGCGCAGCGCGTCGATCGTCGCGCTCTGCAGCGGGTCCTGCGGCGGCAGCGCATCGAGCCGCGCGAGCGCCTCCTCGAGCGTCGCGACGAGCTCGGGCTCGACGAGCCCCGGCGAGAACGCGCCGAGCGTCGTCGCCAGCGCCGTCTGCGCCAGGCGCTCGGGGTCCTCGAGGCGGCGGGCGTGGTCGGCGGCGCAGCGCAGCGCGCGCAGCGCGCCCTCGACGTCGCCGGCGCGCATGCGGGCCTCGCCGAGGCCCTGCGAGAGCCGCCAGGCGCGTGGCTCGTCGGCCGGCAGCGCGGCAGCGACGTCGAGCGCGCGTTCGTAGAGCCGCGCGGCCTCCTCGTAGGCGAACTGGCCGACGGCGCGCTCCGCGGCCCGTGCCGCGTACGCCACCGCCCGGCCGGCGCCGCCCTCGTTCGCGGCCTGCAGGAAGTGGTGGGCGATCTCGGCGAGGTGCGGCTCGATGTCGTCGCCGTAGGCCTCCTCGAGCGCCTCGGCGACGACGAGGTGCAGCCGCGCGCGGCGGGTCGCACCGAGGCTCTCGAGCAGCGTGTCGCGCACGAGCGCGTGCGCGAAGCCGAAGCGGCCGGGCTCGCGGGCGGCGACGACGATGCCGCTGCGCAGCGGCAGCTCGAGCGACGCGAGCACGGCGGCGCTCGGCTCGCCGAGCACGCGCGCCAGCGTGTGCAGGCGGAACTTGCCGCCGATGACCGCGGCGGCGCCCAGCGCGCGCAGGACCGGTGGCTCGAGCGGGCTGAGGCGGCGGCGGATCGCGTCGCGCACGCCGTCGGGCAGCGGCAGCGGGCTGGCAGCCACGCGCGGGTCGTGCAGCCTTCCCTGCGAGGCCAGCAGCTGCACGAGCTCGTCGACGAAGAACGGGTTGCCGGCGCTCGCTTGGTGGACGGCCTCGACGAGCTGCGGCGCGATCTCCTCGTGCTCGTCGCCGCCCAGCCCGCGCGCGCGCACCGCCGCCAGCTCGCCGACCTCGTCGCGGGCGAGGCCTTCCAGCGGCAGGCGGATGCCGGCGCGCGCCAGCCCGCCGAGCGGCGCCGACAGCTCGGGGCGCCCGTGCGCCTCGGCGTGGCGGTAGGCGGCGATCGCCAGCAGCGGCACGTCGGGCAGCGCGCGGGCGACGAACTCGAGCGCCAGCAGCGACGACGCGTCGGCCCAGTGCAGATCGTCGAGGACGATGACAAGCGGCTGCTGCTCGGCAGCGGCCGTCAGCAGCGTGGCGAGCGCGTCGAACAGGCGAAAGCGGGCCTGGTCGGAGTCCAGCTCGGAGGGTCGCGCCGGGTCCCCGAGCGTCTCGCTGAGCTCGGGCAGCAGGCCGGCGATCCACGGCGCGCCGGCGCCGAGCGTGGTCCGCAGCGTCGGGCGATCGGCGCTGCGCGCGAGCGCGCGGGCGACCTGCACCCAGGGCCAGTAGGCGGGCGCTCCGCCGCCGTCCCAGCAGCTTCCCCACGCCCAGCGAGCGCCACGCGAGGCGGCATGCTCGACGAACTCGCGCGCGAGCGCCGTCTTGCCGATCCCGGGCTCGCCGGTCAGCAGCACGAGGCCGCCGCGGCCCCCCAGCGCGCTCTCGAGCGCCGTGTCGAGCTGCGCAAGCTCGCGCTTGCGCCCCACGAGGCGCGGTCCTCGAGCGTCAGTCGGTCCTGTGGCATGCACAGCAATGTCCCCGCGCGGGAGATTAGAGGAGAGACATCGCGCGCACGGCGACCGCATGCCGCCGGATATGCGGCGTTTGCCCCCGTGCTGCCACACTCATGGATTCGAGTCTTCGCGCGCACGGATCACCCGGGCGCCGCAGACCAGTTCCATCCCCGGAGATCAGCTTGTCCACGAACAGCTTCGACGCCCGCAGCACGCTCCAGGTCGGTGCGCGCACGGTCGACATCTTCCGCCTTGACGCCCTCGCCTCCCGCTTCGACGTCGCGCGCCTGCCGTTCTCGCTGAAGATCCTGCTCGAGAACCTGCTGCGCACCGAGGGCAACGGGTCGGTCACGGCGGCCGACATCGAGGCGCTGGCGAGCTGGGACCCGGCGGCGACGCCGTCCAAGGAGATCGCCTTCACGCCCGCGCGCGTGGTCATGCAGGACTTCACCGGCGTCCCGGCGATCGTCGACCTGGCGGCGATGCGCGACGCGATGGCGGCGATGGGCGGCGACCCGGCGCTCATCAACCCGCTCGTCCCGGCGGAGCTCGTCATCGATCACTCGGTGCAGGTCGACGCGTTCGGCAGCCGCGACGCGTTCACGCGCAACGCGGAGCGCGAGTTCGAGCGCAACGAGGAGCGCTACGCGTTTCTGCGCTGGGGGCAGACGGCGTTCGACAACTTCGCGGTGGTGCCGCCGGACACGGGGATCGTGCACCAGGTCAACCTCGAGTACCTCGCTCGCGTCGTGTTCGTCGACGACGACTCCCACCCAGCCGATGGATCGCGCCCGCCGCTCGCCTATCCCGACACCCTCGTCGGCACCGACTCGCATACGACGATGATCAACGGCCTCGGCGTGCTCGGCTGGGGCGTCGGCGGGATCGAGGCCGAGGCGGCGATGCTCGGCCAGCCGATGCCGATGCTCATCCCCGAGGTCGTCGGCTTCAAGCTGCGCGGTGCGCTGCCCGAGGGCGCGACGGCGACGGACCTCGTGCTGACGGTCACCGAGATGCTGCGCGAACGCGGCGTCGTCGGCCAGTTCGTCGAGTTCTACGGCCAGGGCCTGGCATCGCTGCCGCTGGCCGACCGCGCGACGATCGGCAACATGAGCCCGGAGTTCGGCTCGACGTGCGCGATCTTCCCGATCGACGCCGAGACGCTGCGCTACCTCGAGTTCTCGGGCCGGCCGGCGGAGCTCATCGAGCTCGTCGAGGCGTACGCGCGCGAGCAGGGCATGTGGCACGACGAGTCGTCGCCCGAGCCGGTCTACTCCGCCACGATCGAGCTCGACCTCGGCGACGTCGTGCCGTCGCTGGCCGGTCCGAAGCGGCCGCAGGATCGGGTGTCCTTGAGCGAGGCGCAGGCGGCGTTCCGCATCGCGCTGCAGGACTTCGCACCGCAGGACGGCGACGACGGCGAGGCCGCGCTGGGCGACACGATCGAGTTCGACGCACTGTCGTTTCCGGCCTCGGACCCGCCGACGTACACCAGCCGCGAGGGCATCCGCCCGCCCGAGCACGCGACACACGCCGACCACGCCGCCGAGATCGCCGCGGCGCGCGCGGCCGAGCACGTCGACAACAGCGTGCCGATCGTCATCGACGGCCGCGAAACCCGACTCGACAACGGCCACGTCGTCATCGCCGCGATCACGTCGTGCACGAACACCTCCAACCCGTCGGTCATGCTCGCCGCGGGCCTGCTCGCACGCAACGCGGTCGCCCGGGGGCTGACCTCTCAGCCGTGGGTGAAGACGTCGCTCGCGCCGGGCTCGAAGGTCGTCACGAAGTACCTCGACCACGCGGGCCTGAGCGACGACCTCGAGGCGTTGGGCTTTCATCTCGTCGGCTACGGGTGCACGACGTGCATCGGCAACTCCGGGCCGCTGCCGCGCGCGGTCTCGCAGGCGGTCGGCGAGCACGACCTCGCGGTCGTCTCCGTGCTGTCGGGCAACCGCAACTTCGAGGGCCGCATCAACCCGGACGTGAAGATGAACTACCTCGCGTCGCCGCCGCTGGTCGTCGCGTACGCGCTCGCCGGGACGATGGACTGGGACCCGTTCGAGGAGCCGATCCCGGGCAGCGACGTCTACCTGAAGGACATCTGGCCGTCGTCGCAGGAGGTCGCCGAGACGATCGAGTCCGCCGTCCACGAGGAGATGTTCACCAAGAGCTACGCCGAGGTCTTCGAGGGCGACGAGCGCTGGAAGTCGCTCGACGTGCCCGAGGGCGAGGACGACGGGCAGCCGGGGGACCTCGACGGCGACCGCTAGCACAGGGCGGGCGTCGCGACGGTCCGTTATGTGACGGCTGAAGCGGTATCCGCCGTCTCCACCGTCCGCTACTCTGGCGCTACCAGAGAAAGGAGGTGGTCCGTACGTTGAGTGACAGTTCTTGCGGGACCCTGGAGGTGTCCGGCCGCTAAGCGACCGGAATGCTGGACCGCGCTGGCGGAGTCCACACCGTGACACCCCGCCCTCGGGCGCCGGAACTGGTCCCTCCGGCATGAGCTGGCCCGAAGGTGGTTCATCCAGCAATGCTGTACGCGAAGGGCGCCTCGTCGAAGGCGCCCTTCGCGGTTAACGGCGTGTCGCCCTTCGCGGCGACGGAACCGCCTTTCGCCCGCGACGTCAGGCAGGGAGGTACTGCCGCCACGTCGCCGGGATGGTCGGCGAGGCGAGCTGGATGAAGATCTGCGGGTTCGGGATCCGCGGCTTGACCCGCGGGTGCATCGCGACCTGGTGCGGGAGGCGATCGCCCTTGCGGCGGTTGCACGGGGCGCAGGCCGCGACGAT
>JAHWJM010000097.1 GCA_019348435.1 Actinomycetota bacterium | reverse complement strand
TGTGCACGTCCGGCAGCGGACCGTCGTCGCGGACCGAGCCGACCAGCACGAACGACTTGCCGTGCCGGACCATCGCGTGCATCACCCCGCCGGTCAGGACGCCCTGCTCGACGGCCGCCTTGATCGAGCCGGCCTTGCGGATCTGGTTGATGGCGCGGATGTGGTGCTCGTGGCCGTGCTCGACGCCCTTGCCGGCGGCGAGGTCGACGCCCAGCGAGGTGCCGTACAGCGAGGCCTCGATGTCGTGGGTGGCAAGGGCGTTGCCGGCGAACAGCACGTCGACGTAGCCCGCCTCGACCAGCGCCACCATCGCCGGCGCGGCACCGGTGTGCACCACGGCCGGGCCGCCGACCCACAGCACCTTGCCGCCGTCGGTCTTGACCTCGCGCATCTGCTGCGCGATCTGGCGCAGCAGCAGCGACTGCGGCTTCTCGCTGGACACCGCGGAGGCCATGAACTCGAACGACCCCTGCGTCATCGTGTGCTCGCGCAGCGGCAGCACCACCTTCACGCCGCCGGCGCCGCAGACCACCTGCTGTCCGGCCTTGATGTCGCTGACCGGGACGGTGCGCACGCGGCCGTCGTCGACGACGAGGCCGCAGTCCATCTCGGGCTGCTCGACCGGTACCCACGTGCTGCCCAGCCGGACGACGGTCTCGAGGTTGGTCGTGGAGTAGAAGTCGTCGGGGAAGACGCCGTCCTGCTCGACGACGCGCAGCACCGCCTCGCCGGGGTCGACCTGGTTGACGCCGTGCGCCTGCAGCCGCATGAGCAGGCGGGCCAGGGACACCTCGTCGGCCGCCGACACCTCGATGCGGGCGTACGACTCGTCCTCGTGGGCGCGGCCGACGTCCAGCCGGTCGATCAGCCGCCCGAGCACCGGCGTGACGATCGCGACCCCCGCCGCCAGCGCGGCCGCCACGAGACCGGCGGCCGCATAGGAGCCCGTCTCGCGCTGGATGAAGACGACGATGGCCAGCGTCACCATGCCGATCGGCAGCGCGGCGATCAGCGTCGCGACCACGAGCGGCCTGACCTGCGGCGCGCGCAGGACACGTCGATAGCGCTGCATCCCAGCCGCCGGCGCCTACCTCGGCGTCCAGCCCCCGGTCTCGCCCTTGTAGAGCCCCTCGCCGCGCACGACGAGCTGCGCGCTGCGCCACAGGATCTTCAGGTCCAGGCGCCACGAGCGGTGCTCGATGTACCAGAGGTCGAGCTCGATGCGCTCGCTCCAGGGCAGCGACGCGCGGCCGTTGACCTGCGCCCAGCCGGTGATCCCGGGACGCACGGCGAGGCGGCCGCGCTCGCGCTCGGTGTACTGCGCGACCTGCGACGGAAGCGTCGGCCGCGGGCCGACGATCGCCATCTCGCCCTTGAGCACGTTGACGAGGTTGGGCAGCTCGTCGAGCGACGTGCGGCGCAGGACCTTTCCGACGCGCGTGATGCGCGCGTCGCCGGTGTTCACCGCCATGCCTGCGCCGATGTGCTCGGCGCCCTGCACCATCGTGCGCAGCTTGAGCACGTCGAACTCGCGGCCGTGCAGGCCCACGCGACGCTGGCGGTAGAAGGCGCCGCCGCGCGACTCGACCTTCACCGCCACGATCGCGAGCAGCAGCGCCGGCGAAGCGACGACCAGCGCCGTCGCGGCGACCACGATGTCGAACGCGCGCCGCAGGATGCCGCCGGTTGCTCCGTCAGGACTTGCCGCGGGCAGCACTAGCGCGTGCCCTCCGCCGGCTCCCAGCCCGCCGGCGTGCCATGGCGCAGCCAATCCCACAGCCCGGCCGCGACGGAGGCGGTGCTCAGCACGTAGTAGCGGGCGACGAGCAGCGGGCGCAGCGGGACGATGCGCCCGAGCATCGCGGCGAGGATCAGCGCGAGCTGCAGCGCCAGTGCGACCGCGTAGAACGCGCTCGTCGCGCCCAGCACGAAGCTCGCCACGAGCGCCCCGACGTGCAGGAACGGCGCCGCGTAGCGCAGCACGCGGTGCGAGGCGATCATGAGGGCGTACAGCGGTGGGTAGCCGCGCGGCGACAGCAGCCCGCCGCGGAACACGATCGGCCAGGCGTGGCTCATCATCCGCCGCTTGCGCGCAAACTCCCCCTCGATCGAGGGCACCATCTTCTCGGTCGCGCGGGCCTGCGGCACGTATACCGCCCGCCAGCCGCGCTTGACCATGTTGAACGGAAACGACAGGTCGTGGCCCATGATCGGGTCGACCTCGATATAGGCCTCACGGCGCGTGGCGTAGATCGCGCCGTTGCCGGCGGTCACCGACAGCAGGCGCGACTCGAGCGCGCGCAGGGCCATCTCGTAGCGCCAGTACAGGCCCTCCTGGTTGGTCCCATCGTCGTCGTTGACGAAGCGGACCTGGCCGCAGGCGTAGCCGACACGCGCGTCGGCGAACGCGCCGACGAGCTCGCGCAGCGCGTCGGCCTCCCAGGTGCTGTTGGCGTCCGAGAACGCGACGACGTCGGCGCGCGAGCGCTTGACGCCCGCGTCCTGGGCGCGGATCTTGCCGCCGCGCTCGAGGTCGAGCACATGGTGGGCACCGGCACGCCGAGCCTCGAGCACCGTTGCGTCGGTCGACCCGTCGCTGGCCACGACGACCTCCAGGCGCTCCGGCGGGTAGTCCAGCGCGAGCGCGTTGGCGACCTTGCCCGCGATCACGGCTGCCTCGTCGTAGGCGGCGACGATCAGGCTGACCGTCGGCAGCTCGTCGAAGGCCGGCGCCGGAGTGCGGGTGCGGCGCATCCGCGCGAGCGCCGCGAGCAGCAGCGGGTAGCCGACCTGCGCATAGCCGAGCAGGGCCACGCACGACCAGAAGACGATCTCCCATGCCAGCACCAGCGCATTGTCTCCGAGTTCAGCGCAGCGTCTCGTACAGCGCGAGGTGCGCGGACGCGATCGCATCCCAGCAGTAGCGGCCGGACGCCGCCGAGCGGGCGCCGGCGGCGAGGGCGGCGCGCGCGTCGTCGTCGCCGAGCAGGCGCGCCAGCTCGCCGGCCAGCGCACCGGGGTCACCCGGCGCGACGAGCACGGCGGCGCCATCGGCGGCGACCTCGCAAAAGCCGCCGACCGCGCTCAGCACGAGCGGCGCCCCGAACGCCAGTGCGGTGAAGAGCACCCCGGACTGGTCGATCTCGCGGTAGGGCAGCACGACGAGATCGGCGCGGCGGAAGTACGCGGCGATCTCGCGGTCGGGCACGAAGCGCGGCACCCAGCGCACGCTGGGCGGCGCCGCAGCCCGCAGCGGCGCGATGTCCATCCGCGGCATCCCGACGATCCACAGCTCGGCGTCGAGCTCGGCGGCGCGCCAGGCGTCGAGCAGCACGTCGAGCCCCTTGTAGGGCCGCAGCAGCCCGAAGAACAGGACGACCGGCTTGTCGACGGCGGCGAGCTCCGCGGGCAGCGCTTGTTCATCCGCGACGTCGAGCAGGTGCGTGAACGCGCCGTGCGGGATGACCGAGACCTTGCGCGCCGGGATGCCGAGCGCGTCGACGAGGCGGACACGGCCGTGCTCGGAGTGCACGACGATCGCGTCGACCCGCTCGTACAGGCGGCGCTGCGCGGCGAGCTGCCCGCGCCGCGGCTCGCGCGGCAGCACGTCGTGCGCGGTCAGCACCACCGGACGCGCGCGCGGCAGCAGGTGGACGTCGACGGGCTGCACCGTCAGCCACTGGAAGTGCACGATGTCGGCCGCCGCGGCCGCGCGGCGATAGGCGAGCATGTCGGGCACGTGCTGGGCGAGCTTCGCGCCAAAGCGCGCGCGCGAGCCGGTGGCCGCGCCCTCCGCCGCGCGGCGGTAGAAGCGCTCCACGCGCGCGTAGCCCTCGGCCGCCGGGACCGGGCCGTAGCCGAAGCGGCTCGTCTGCAGGCGGACGTCCGCGCCGGCGCGCGCCAGCGCGGCGCACAGCGCGTGGTCGTAGGGCGGCGTGAAGGCCGAGGGGTCGACGACGTCCACGCGCACGCGACGAGACTACGGGGCGGTCAATAACGTGATCGCGCAATGCCCGTCGAGGTGTCCTACTGCGTCGTCAACACCGAGGGGCGGGAGCTGCTGCTGCGCTGCCTGGACGCGATCGCAGCCGAGCAGGCGGCGCTGGACTTCGACACCGAGGTGCTCGTGCTCGACAACGCCTCGCGCGACGGCTCGGCGATGGCGGCGCGCCAGCATCCGGCGACCGACGAGCTCATCGCGCTCGACCGGCGCCGCGGCAAGGGCGAGAACGACTCGGCGCTGCTGCAGCTCGCACGCGGGCGGCTGTGCCTGCTGCTCAACGAGGACTCCGAGCTCGTGGCGGGCGCGACCCAGGCGCTGCGCGAGGCGCTGGACGCCCACCCCCGTGCGGGCGCCGCGGGCGCGCGCCTGCTGCGCCCCGACGGCAGCCAGCAGCCGTCCGCGTGGCGGTTTCCGACCCCGGTCACCGCGCTCGTCGGCGCGCTGTTCCTGCATCGCCGCTACACCGTGCAGAGCCGCGGCACCGACGTGCGCGAGGTCGACTGGGCGCAGTCGGCCGCGCTGCTCGTGCGCCGGGACGCCGCCGAGCAGATCGGCTGGTTCGACCCGGCCTTCTTCGTCTACTCCGACGAGGTCGACTTCTGCAAGCGCCTGCGCGACGCGGGCTGGCACACCCTGTACGTCCCGGCCGCGGCGGCGATCCACCACGAGCAGCTCTCGACCGGCGCGGTGCCCGAGCGGCGCATCGTCGAGCTGTCGCGCAACCGCGACCGCTACATGCGCAAGCACCACACGGCAGCCGACGCCTGGGCGGTGCGGTGGCTGACCGCGTTCACGTACGCGGTGCGGTCGGTCGCGGCGATCGCGCTGCCCGGGCACGACCCGCGCCGCTATTGGCGCCACGTGACGGCGACGCTGCGCCCCGCGCAGGGCGAAGGGCTGCGCGAGGCGGCGTCGGAGCACAACCGCGGCAGGCGGCTGTAGGCGTCGGCCCTGCGAGGCCGCCGACTAGATCATCGGCTTCCCTAGTCTCAGCGTGATGGCCGACCTCCCGCCCGGCGCCGGCACCCGCGCGCGATGAGCCTCGCCAGCGCCGTGCTGGCGCGGATCGCCGGGCTGCCGCGCGCGCAGAGCGAGGACGTCGTCTGCGAGCAGGACCTGCGCGTGACGATGGGCGACGGCGTGGTCCTGCTCGCCGACCGCTGGGTCCTGCGCGCGAGGCGCGACTCGCCGCAGCCGACGGTGCTCGTGCGCTCGCCCTACGGGCGCCGCCAGGTGTTCGCGCTCATCTTCGGCCGGACGCTCGCCGAGCGCGGGCTGCAGGTCGTCATCCAGAGCACGCGCGGCACGTTCGGCTCCGGCGGCGAGTTCAGCCCGTTCGACGAGCGCGCCGACGGCCTGGCGACGCTCGACTGGATCCGCGCGCAGCCGTGGCACGCCGACCGGATCGCGCTCGTCGGCCCGAGCTACCTCGGGCTCGTGCAGTGGGCCGTCGCCCCGGCGGCGGCGCAGGACGTCGCGGCGCTCGCCATCCAGGTCAGCGCTTCGCAGTTTCACGGCCAGACGTATCCCGGCGGCAGCCTCGCCCTCGAGACCTCCGCCACGTGGCTGGCGCTCGTGACCGCGCAGGAGCGGCGGCTGGCGCCGCTGGCGATGGCGCGCGCGATCAGGCGGGTGCAGAAGCTGCTGCACGAGGTCCCGCTCGCCGACCTCGACACGCTCGCGACCGGTGCGGAGGTGCAGTGGTTTCGCGAGGCGATGGCCAGCCCGACGCGCGACGGCGCCTACTGGGCGGCGCGCGACTACGCGCGAGACGTCGCGCAGGTCACGGCGCCCGTGCAGTTCGTCGGTGGCTGGTACGACATCTTCCTGCCCTGGATGATCGACGACCACGCCGCGCTGGCCGCGGCCGGCCGCGAGACCCAGCTCATCGTCGGGCCGTGGGCGCACACCTCGCACGGTCTCGTGGCGGCGGGGATGCGCGAGGCGCTCGGGTGGCTGCGGGCGCACCTGCTCGGTGACGGCCGGCTCGTGCGAGCGGCGGCCGTCCGCATCTTCGTCACGGGCGAGCGCGTCGGCGACGGCTGGCGCGACCTGGAGGGCTGGCCGCCGCCGGCCAGCGGCGAACGCCGGCTGTGGCTCGCCGCCGGGGCGCGGCTGCGGGAGGACGAACCCGCGGAAACCGATCCAGGCGCCCCCGGCGGCGCCGACGGCTACCGCTACGACCCGGCGCACCCGACCCCGTCGCTCGGCGGGCCGCTGCTGCTCGCGCGCCGGCCGGTCGTCGACAACCGCGCGCTCGAGACGCGCGCCGACGTGCTGACGTACACGACGTCGCCGCTGGCGCAGGCGCTCGAGGCGATCGGCGTCGCCCGGGTGCAGCTGCGCGTGCGGGCCAGCGAGCCGTACTTCGACGTCTTCGCGCGGGTCTGCGACGTCGACGGCGACGGGATCTCGCGCAACGTCTGCGACGCGCTCGCGCGGATCGCGCCCGAGCGCTTCGAGCAGGGCGCCGACGGAACCTGGAACGTCGCGTTTAGCCTGTGGCCGATGGGCCACCGCTTCGCGGCCGGGCACCGCATCCGCCTGCAGGTCTCGTCGGGAGCCCATCCGCGCTACGCACGCAACCCGGGCACCGGCGAGGACCCGATGACCGCCACCGAGCTGCGCGCCGTCGACATCGAGGTGCTGCACGGCGCCCCGCCTCATTCGCTTCTCGTGCTGCCCGAGTGCGGCCGGTGAGCCGGAGGGTCGCGTCGGGTGGCATCTCGCGGCGCGAGCCGGTGGCGTGGGCGGGCATCGCCGCGGTGAGCGCCGGCGTCCTGCTGCATCTGCCGATGTACGTGGGGGCCGCAGACGAGGGCTACCGGCTCGAGGGGATGCCGGTCGACCCGCCGATGCTGATCGGCATGATGCTGATCTTCGCCGGGTTGGGCTTGACCGCGTACGGCCTGCTTCCGCGCGCACGCGTGGCGGATCGCGGCAGCGTCGCCCGTGTATCGGTCAAGCCACTCGACGACGCGCCGATCAACGGCGCGCACGTCGGGCTGTTGCTCGTCATGGCCGCCGCGGTGACGATCGACGTGATGAAGCCCACGACGCTGGCGTTCGTGGTTCCCGGATTCGCCGCGGAGTACGGCCTGCGGTCGCCCATCAACCCGGCGGGCCATCCTGCGGCCGCGCTCCTGCCGCTGGCGGGGATCACGGGTACCGTGCTCGGCTCGCTGTCGTGGGGCTGGCTCGGGGATCGCATCGGCCGCCGCGCGTCGATCCTGCTGGCGGGCGTGCTCTTCGTCGCCACCGCTGTGTGCGGGTCGATGCCCTCCTACCAGCTCAACCTGGTCATGTGCTTCGTGATGGGCCTCGGTGTCGGCGGCATGCTCCCGATCGTCTTCACGCTCCTCGCCGAGACGATCCCGAGCCGTCACCGCGGCTGGCTGATGGTGCTCATCGGGGGCGACGTCGCGGGGGCGTACATCCTCACCAGCTGGCTCTCGTCGGCGCTCGTGCCGGAGTACAGCTGGCGCATCCTGTGGCTGATCGGCCTGCCGACCGGGCTGCTGCTGATCGTCCTCAACCGCTGGATCCCGGAGTCTCCGCGCTTCCTGCTCGCCCACGGGCGCGACGAGGATGCTCGCGCCGTCATGGCGCGCTACGGCGCCAAGCTCGTGCCCGACCAGAAGCCCGAGCTGGCTGTCGAGGAGCTCGTGCAGTCGCGGTTCGCGCAGCTCTTCGCGCGGCCGCTGCGGCGGCCGACGGCGGTCGTCGTGCTGCTCGGACTCGGCATCGGTCTCGTCACCTTCGGCTTTCAGCTGTGGATCCCGACGAACCTGCGCGATCTGGGCTACGCCGACGTCACCGCCGACCGGATCCTGCGCGACTCGGCGCTGATCGGCTTTCCGCTGAACTTCCTCATCGCCTGGCTGTACGGGTTCTGGAGCAGCAAGAAGACGATCGTCCTGCTCGCGGGCCTGACGGCCGTGGCGCTGTTCGCCTTCGCCGTCGCCGGCGACGCCGTCGCCGGCGACCGTACGCTGCTCAACGCGCTGCTCGTCGTCCCGATCTGGGGGATCAGCTCGCTCGTCGCGGTGCTCGCCGCCTACAGCGCCGAGGTGTATCCGACGCGCATCCGCTCGCGTGGCTCCGGGCTCGCGGCGGCCGTCAGCAAGGCGGGGGGCGTCGTCGTCATCGCGATCGTCGTGGCCGCAATCGCGCCACCGACCATCACCGGCACCGCGCTCCTCGGAGCGATCCCGATGGCGCTCGCCGCGCTCGCCGCGGCGATCTTCGGCATCGAGACGCGCAAGCGCCGCCTGGAGGAGATCACCGCTCAGGAGTTCGAAGCCCAAACGGCGCGGTGACCGTCGGCAGGTGCCGCCGCGCCTTGCGCTCGTTGCTACGTTCGAGGCGCGATGGCCAACGGCGAGACGTCGATCCTCAGGCGTGCTGCGTCTGCTGCCGGTCTGCTGATGCTCG
>JAHWJM010000096.1 GCA_019348435.1 Actinomycetota bacterium | reverse complement strand
CGCGCGGCGCTGCGGGCTCGCGCGGAGGAGTTCTCGCGCGAGCGTTTCGTCGAGCGGCTCGCATCGCTCATCCAGTCGCTGCGTCGCTGAGCCGGCGTCGGCCGTACGCCCCGGCGCAGGGTTCAGCGCATCTTGATCAGGAGCACGTCGTCGCCGACGTCCGCCGTGATCGACCGCGCGGTCCGGCTGCGCGAGGCCGCCAGGCCGTGCGTCGGGCGGTACTTGCTCAGCGTCATGCGCCGCCCCAGCGTCACCCGGACCGTGGCGCCCGGATTGTGGATGTCCGTGCGCGCGTTCTCATCCCAGACCGTCGAGTCCTGCCAGAGCGCCAGCCAGTACGAGCCGTCGGCTTTCTGCAGCAGCATGTCGTTGACGACGCCGCGTGAGCCTGGGCCGTCCGGGTCGACCGTCTTCGAGACCGAGTAGCGCAGCCGCCCTCGCCGGCTGCGGCGAGGGCTGTCCAGGAGCGCGATCATGTTTCTCAACGCGGTTGCGCTCGGCTTGTAGGACCAGTCGCTCTCGAAGAGGCCGTAGTTCAGCTCCACGTCTGCGCGTGCCGGATCGGGGCGCTCGTCGACCAACTCGTAGACGAACGTCCGCTTGAACCCGGCCTTTGCGTGCTCGAGAAGCAGGCGCGGCAGGTAGATCGATATCGCTCTCTGTGACGCCGGAGGATGCGTGCTGGTGGTGTTCAGCGCGTCGTGGTACCCGGTCTCGGTGGCATAGACGGGGGCGTGCGCGCCACCGAATTGGTGCTCGCGCACGCCCACCAAGTGGGCCGCCGACGCGTAGGGACCGGGGCGGCTCGGCCGCATGCCTCCGGGATAGGGATGCACCGCCCCGCCGTCGGCACGGTCGGAGATGTCACCGAACCGCTGGAGGTTCACGGCCTGGATCGACGGGCCGAGGACCGGCACTCTCAGTGGCGCTCCGAAGGTGGAGCGCGTCGCCTGGCGATACAGCTTTCGCTGGCATCCCCGCGCCGACGAGATCCAGTCGCGTCCCGCGGCCACCAGGTCCGGCTCGTTCACGCCCTCCAGCGCGTCGAGCGACGAGCGCACGCGGGTCTTGGCGTCCTTCACGTAGGTCGTCCAGGGAACGCCGGGAGGCTCGACCCGGCAGGCGATCAGCGTGCTCTTGATCCCGGCGGCCGCCAGGTCGTTGACGCGCTCGAAGAAGGCGGGCGTGCGGGCGGGATCGAGCCCGTCTCGAATGTGGCGGATGCCGAGCTCGCGCAGGCGCCGCCTGACCAGCGCGTAGTCGCCGTACGACGTGTCGACGTAGAACAGATGGGTGTTCACGCCGATCGTGTCGACGAAGGCACGGGCATCCATCGGAAGGGTGCCGCCGACGCGGCGAGGGAGCGCCGCGGACGCGCACGATCGGCTGGATTCTCGGCCGGCCGCGCCACACCCGCCGTCGTCGCTGCGAGCACCCGTCAGTTGTTGGTGCAGCAGGGAATATGCCACCACGCCGAGCAGGCCCGCGACGATCGCAATCGTGACGATTCGCGACATCACGCACGGGACGATATGTGAAGTCGCCGCCTGCGCCGCCGTCAGGCGCTTCGCTGCCGCGGACGCGAGGAGAACGCGCCGTCACGGTTGCGCAGAGCCTCTCCAGCGAAGCAGCCTGACGACCCCGGCCTCGCTCGCCAGCCTCTGCAGGTCCCGCGGCATGAGCGCCACGGCGAGCACCGACCAGACCGCCAGCGCCGCCCCCACGGCGAGCGGCAGACCCGTCAACGTCGGCATCTGTTCTGCGACGGCGCGCCCGGCGGCCGCCGCCGCCGTCCCGATCGCTCCAGCCAGCAGGAGGCTTGTGAGCCGGATCCTGACGAACCTGCGCGAGTTGACGTAGAGCAGCGCGCCGGTCAGCAGCAGCGCGCAGAGGAACGCGGCGCCGATCGCCGCCGCGCCGAACCGCGGCGCGAGGGTGACCGCGGCGGTCCACAGTACGGCGAGTTGCACCGCGCCTCCCATAAGCGGCCCGCGCAAGTCGCCCCGCGCCTGCACGAGCCCCCAGAGCGCGACCCAGAGCGGCCCGAGCACCATCCAGCCCACGGCGGCGAGCGTCACAGGCAGGACGACACCGTCCCATTCGTGCCCGAGAACGCCGCCCACGAGCGCCGGAGCAGCCCCGACGACGGTGGCCAGCAGCGCCGCAGCGGCCAGTGCCGTGATGCGGAGCACCCGCTGCGCCTGACGCTCGTCCTCCTCGCGCGTCGCCACCTTCGAAAAGGCCACGAAGCCGACGCGCCCCACCGTCTGGAACAGCACCACCGGCGCCACGAGCAGCCGCTGGGCCAGCGCCCACACGCCGGTCACATGCGATCCTGCGAACGTCAGCAGGAGCAGGTTGAGGCCGCCGTCGCGGACGGCGTACAGGGACTCCGAGAGCTGGAAGGTGGCACCGAAGCGCCAGATCGCGCGCAGAACGCCCAGCCGGCGAGTCGGCCGCACGCGTACGGGCGAAACCGCAAGGCCGGCCGCGACGCCCGCCGCAGCCGACGCGCACGCTGCCGGCGCGAGGCTCCAGATGCCCGCGCCGAGAGCCGCAAGCGAGACGGCGACCACGTACAGCGCGAGCTGCTCGCTCACGTCCATGATCGACAGCGGCACATACCGGAGGTCCCGCTCCAGCACGCACGCCGGCGCAACCCGAGGGGAGGAGATCGGCAGCGCGAGCAATGCCAGGGACACCGCCTGGGCCTCGTGCGCACGCGTGCCGAGCGCCGGCAGCAGCCCGAATGCCAGCGCCAGCCCCGTCGCCGCCGCGCTCACTCCCAGGCAGATCTGGAACGTGAAGAGCGCGTTCAGCTCGCGCTGCGTGGGGGGTTCGGCCCGCCGCAGCAGCGAAGCCCCGAGCCCGCTGCGGGTAACCGCCTGAAGTGCCGCCACCAGCCCGAGCCCGACGGCCCAGACGCCGAAGGCGGCGGGTCCCAGGATGATCGCCAGGACGAGGCCTCCCGCCATCGTCAGCAACCGGATGGCCAGGTCCCGGGCGACCATCACGCGGACGCCGCGGCGAACCGCCTGCGTGAGCGTGAACTCCGCTCGGTCTCTCAGGATCGCCCTCCAGGGGCCGCAGGTCTTCGCGCAGCGGCCCGGACGCGGGCGCGGGCGTACTGCAGCGCGAGCGCACGAACGCTCGCTCCGGCCTTCACAGGTGATTGTGGGGCCTCGATCAACTCCACGAGCGGCTCGATCGCGTGCTGCCACGTCAGCTGCTGGCGAAAGACGGCGACGCGCTCCCGGACGCGCGCGTATTCGACCGGGTCGTCGCAGAGCTCGAGGATCGCCCGGGCACAGTCGGCGACGTCGCCGAAGCGCACCGTCCGGCCGAGCCCGTTGCGGTCGACAAGGTCGCTCAACCCTCCGCCCTCGGTCGTGACGACCGGTAGCGCCGCCCAGATGTAGTCCAGAATCCGCGTCCGGTACGCGAAGGTCGTCTCGACGTGGCGCGAGTGGATGTTGATGCCGATGTCGGCTGCCAGCAGGTAGTTCTGGCGCTCGCCGTACGAGATCCACTCGAAGTCGAAGAAGACGGTGCGGTCCTTGACGCCGAGCTCCTCGGCCAGCCGGATCGTGCGGCCGGTCGCGGTCGTCTCACCGCCGTAACCCGAGTTCGGGTGGCGCAGCCCCAGGCAGTAGAGCTTGATGTCGTTCCGGGTCGCGGAGATCTGCGCCATCGCGCGCATGAGCGTCTCGGGGTCAAACCAATCCCACAGGTTGCCCGGCCAGATCAGGATCCGGTCGTCGGCTCGCGCGCCGGGAAGCGCCGCCCGGACGTCATCGATCGTCGCCCGCGGCGGATCGACATCGACCCCGAGGCCGACCGCTGCGACCAGATGCCCGAGCGTCGGATCCAGCCGATGGTCGTCGAGGGAGATCCTCCCGACCGCCGCCAGTGCGCCGAGCAGCGCATGGCGCTGCGCAGTGCTGGCCCCGATGAACGCCCTGCCGGTCGAGAGCACGATCCGGTGGCGCAGGCAGTAGGCCTCCCAACGCAGGCGCTGCTCGGTGCCCGGGGCATCGAGGCCGCCCTGAAACGTCAGCATCTCGAAGAACGGCGCGTACAGGTCGTAGATCGTGCGCACCCCGGTGCCGGCGAGGAACACCATGCTCCTGCAGTCCAAGCCGCCCTGCGCGACGATCACGTCAAACGAGCTCGCGATGTCCCGGATCTGGCGGTGACGGCGCGGCAGCGTGCCGATCGCCCGCACGCCCTCGAGCTGTACTTCCCATGGGTCGTTGGTGACCATCAACGTCACCGCGAAGCGCCCGTCGCGCGCCAGCTCGCGCGCGAAATGGAAGTAGCGGATGCCCGGAGCCGCCATCTTCTCGCCGACGAAGTCGTTAGGTGCGAGGAGAACCCGCTTCATCGGGTACGGCTCGAGAGCGCCGAGGACAAGCCTGAGGCGTGCTGCCGCGCCTGTGCGGCGACGATGTCGCTGAGGGTGCGCCGCAAGGGCGGCGACGATAACAGCAGGCGGCCTGCGGCCGCTGCCCTACGGCTAGGCTTGCAGCCTTGTGACAGGTCGGTCCTCCAGCGCGCACACGCAGCGCATGCCCCGGCGGGTTCTCGTCACGGGGGCTGCCGGGTTCATCGGCTCCCACGTCGTCGATCACTGTCTCTCCGCCGGGTTGCAGGTCGTTGCAACCGATGATCTGTCGGGCGGATTTCGCGCGAACGTCGATCGGCGCGCGGACTGGATCGAGGGCGACCTGCGCGACGCGCAGTTCGTCTGCTCGCTATGGGACGGCGGCCGGTTCGACGTCGTCTACCACCTGGCCGCGTACGCCGCGGAGGGGCTGTCGCATTTCATCCGCGCCTACAACTACCGGACGAACCTCGAGGCCAGCGTCAACCTGATCAATCAGGCCGTGCTGCGCGACGCCGCGCGCTTCGTCTTCACCTCGTCGATCGCCGTCTACGGTGCCGGCCAGGTTCCCCTGTCCGAGGACATGGTGCCCCGCCCGGAGGACCCATACGGGATCTCGAAGTACGCCGTCGAGCTCGATCTCGCCGCCGCACACGAGATGTTCGGCCTCGAGTACACGATCTTCCGCCCCCACAACGTCTACGGTGAGCGACAGAACGTCGCGGATCGATACCGCAACGTGATCGGCATCTTCATGAACAGCGCCCTGAGGGGGCAGCCGATGCCGGTGTTCGGCGACGGTCTTCAGACCCGGGCCTTCTCGCACGTCGACGATGTGGCGCCGATCATCGCCCGCGCCCCGACGGTGCCCGAGAGCGTCAACGAGGTCTACAACATCGGAGCCGACACGCCCTACTCGATCCTGCAACTCGCCGCAGAGGTCGGGCGCGCCTTCGGCGTGGAGCCGGTCTTGAAGCATCTTCCGCCGCGCAACGAAGTGGTTCACGCGTTCGCCGATCACGCCAAGGTCCGGGCAGCGTTCGACCCGCCCGCGCCGCTCGAGCTCGAGGCCGGCATCCGGCGGATGGCGACGTGGGTGCGCGAGCACGGCGCGCGCGACCCGATCGAGTTCGCGGGACAGATCGAGATCGAGCGCAACCTGCCGTCGAGCTGGATCCGCTGACCCGGGCCCGGCTGACGGCTACCCCTCGACGCTCGCGTAGACCTCGTCGAGCAGCGCCGCCCGGTCGCTGAGGTCGAAGTTCTCTGCGAGGTACTTGTCGGTCTCCGCGCGCGACTGTCCGTTGAGCGCCATGTTCAGGGCGATCAGGCGGGCTCCTTCGACGTCTTCTTCGTCGTCGTCGCCGGCAGGCGCAGTGGATTCGGCGGCGGCAGGCGCAGCATCGGGCGGCGCGGCCGCGGGCGTGGGCTCCGGCGGCGCGACATCCGCGACGACCTCGACCTCCTCGACGATCAGGACGTCCACGACGATCGGTGCGCGGCCGGCAGCCTCGCTCGACGATCGGCCGGCGGCCTCGTACAGCTCGCCCATGTTGCCCGACAGCAGCGAGAGGTCGGCGTTCAGGCGGTTGGCGCCGGTGCGCAGCGACTCGACGAGCGCGCCGAGCTCGCTCTCCATCGCGTCGACGCGCTGCAGCATGAGCGACGTCGCCTCATGGACCTTGCCGACGTGCTCCTGCGCGCGCGCGATCGCCTCGTCGCGGATGCGCTGCGCGTCGCGCGCAGCCTCCTGGGCGGCCTGCTCGGCGTGGTCGCGGGCCTCGCGCTCGATCGCATGCGCGCTGGCCTCGGCGGCCTCGACGATCGCCTGGACCTGCGAGCTTGCGACGCTTGCCAGCGATTCACTGGAGCGGCGCCCCTCGGCGGGAGCCGCGGACTCAGACGCATTGGCACGCTTCAGGGCCTCGACCTCACGGGCGAGGACTGCGAGATGCGCGTCGACAGCCGCCGGCTCGTAGCCGCGACGGCCGATCGGGAAATCTCGCTTTTGGATGGACTGACGGTCGAGGGCCAAGATGCCTCCGGAGTTCTTCGCAAACGGACGGACGAGCGAGTCAGACCCTAGCGCGGAGCGCCCGGGAGTCCCACCGTCGGACCGTCGCGCTCGATGAGCCCATCGCGCTCGAGGCCCGCCAGCACCCGCTCCAGCCTTTGCGGTGCGATACGCGACGGCAGCCCGTCGCCTGCGGCGAGGGCGGCGATGACGCGGCCGCGGGCCCAGCGGTCGGTCTCCTCGAAGCGCGGGCGCGACGAAGGCGTCGCCCGCGGCGCAGGTCGGACAGCTCCTCGCGAGGGACACCATGACGCCGCCGGGCACTCACCGCAGCGCGGCGCGCGGGCGGTGCAAACGCGCGCCCCGAGCTCCATCGCCGCCTGGTTCCAGTCGGCGTGGCGCGTGGCGGGCAGCAGCGCGGCCGGATCGGCGCCCCACCGCGCCGCGACACGTCGCACGTTCGTGTCGACGGCGGCGACGCGCTCACCGAACGCAAACGACGCGACCGCCGCCGCGGTGTAGGGACCGACCCCCGGCAGCGCGCGCAAGCCGACGCTGTCACCCGGCCAGCCGTCGCGCGCGACGATCACGCATGCCTCCCGCAGGCGCAGCGCACGCTGGTTGTAGCCGAGCCCGACCCACTCCGTCAGGACCTCCGCCGGCGTCGCGGCCGCGAGCGCCTGCGCGGTGGGCCAGCGCGCCAGCCACCGGTCGTAGCGCTCGAGCACGCGGGCGATCTGCGTCTGCTGGGACATGAACTCCGAGACGAGGATCGCGTAGGGGTCGCGCGTGCGCCGCCACGGGAAGTCGCGGGCGGTCGCGTCGTACCAGGCGAGAACGGCGGCCTGCAGGAGCTCGTGGCCGGCCACGGCGCGACGCTCAGGCGGGGGCTTCGTTGGCCTGCGCGGTGAGCAGCTCGCGGCGCAGCGATTTGATCTCGTCCCTGAGCTTCGCCGCATACTCGAACCGGAGCTCCTCGGCGGCCGCGAGCATCTCCTCCTCGAGCTCGACGATCGTCCGCGTGATCTCCTCGGAGGACATGCCGTCCTCCGCCCGTGACCGCGTTCGGCGTCCCTTCGAGGGCACCTTCGACTCGAGCGCCAGGAAATCCGAGATCTCCGAGATCCCCTTGCGGACGGTCTCCGGGGTGATCCCGTGCTCCTCGTTGTAGGCGAGCTGGATCGCGCGGCGGCGATCGGTCTCGCCGAGGGCGGCGCGCATCGCGTCGGTCTGCTTGTCGGCGTACATCAGGACCTTCCCCTCGATGTTGCGCGCGGCGCGGCCGATCGTCTGGATGAGCGACGTCTCCCCGCGCAAGAAGCCCTCCTTGTCGGCATCGAGGATCGCGACGAGCGAGACCTCGGGAAGGTCGAGCCCCTCGCGCAGCAGGTTGACGCCGACGAGCACGTCGTATTCGCCCAGGCGCAGGTCGCGGATGATCTGGATGCGCTCGAGCGTGTCGATCTCGGAGTGCAGGTAGCGGACCTTGAAGCCCATCTCGAGCAGGTAGTCGGTGAGGTCCTCGCTCATCTTCTTCGTCAGCGTCGTGACGAGCGTGCGCTCGCCGCGGTCGACGACGACGCGGATCTCGTTCATGAGGTCGTCGATCTGGTTGCGCGTCTCGCGCACCTCGACGATCGGGTCGACGATCCCGGTCGGGCGCACGATCTGCTCGACGACACTGCCGGAGTGGGCCTTCTCGTACTTGCCCGGCGTGGCGCTCACGAACACGAGCGTCGGCGTGATGCGCAGGAACTCGTCGAACTTCTGCGGGCGGTTGTCGAGGGCGCTCGGCAGGCGGAAGCCGTAATCGACGAGCGTCTGCTTGCGCGAGCGGTCGCCCTCGTACATGCCGCCGATCTGCGGCACCGTCTGGTGGCTCTCGTCGACGAACAGAAGCGCATTGTCGGGCAGATATTCGAACAAGGTCGGCGGCGGCTCGCCGGGCAGGCGGCCGGTCAGGAAGCGCGAGTAATTCTCGATGCCCGCGCAGGATCCGGTCGCCGCGATCATCTCGAGGTCGAAATTGGTGCGCTGCTCGAGGCGCTGGAGCTCGAGCAGCCGCCCTTCGGCTTGAAGCTCCTTCAATCGCTCCGCGAGCT
>JAHWJM010000095.1 GCA_019348435.1 Actinomycetota bacterium | reverse complement strand
TGAGCGGGCGCTCGGGGCGCGTCCCGGTGACGGCGACGCGCAGGCCGTCGGCGGCGAGGGCGTCGCCGAGGGCGGCGAAGCGCTCCGGCGGCCAGCGCCGGCTCGCCGCCGTCGCGCCCGGGTGCAGGACGACGTAGGCCCCCGACGGTCGCCGCGCCGCGGCCTCCTCCTCGTCGCGCTCGTCGACGGGGAACTCGAGCTGGGCTCCGCACGGCGGCGCGCCCAGGTGCTCCATCAGGGCGAGATGCCGGTCGACCTCGTGCAGCTGCTCGGGATAGGCGATGAAGCGGTCGGGCGCCGCGGGCATCCGCGCGCCGGGAGCGGCGAAGCCCCCGGTGCGTCGGGCGCCCAGGCTCTCGGTGACCTCGTTGGCCGCGGGGCGACCGCCGTAGGCCTGGATGGCCAGATCGAAGCGGCGGGCCCGCGAGCGCTCGAGGAACGCCGGGATGCCGTCGGCCTGCGGCCGGCGCTCGGGAATGCCCGGCCAGCCGGGGAACTCGAGCAGCTCGTCGACGTAGGCGGCCTGGCGAGCGACGACCTGGGCCATCTCGGCGAACGTCACGAGCGCGATGGTCGCGTGGGGCAGGCGGCGGCGCAGCGCGCGCAGGGCCGGCACGCCGCAGAGCAGGTCTCCCAGGCCGGTGCGCAGTCGCACGATGGCGACCGAGCGAGGCTCGCGGTCGAGCTCGGGCGTCATGCCCTGGCCGCTTGGCGGTAGGCGGCCGTGATCGCGGCCAGGTACGCGTCCTCGCCGTGCTGGGCCACGACACGCGCCCGCGCCCGCGCCCCCAGCGCGCGCGACCAGGCTCCATCGTCGGCCAGCCCGAGCAGGGCCCCCGCCAGCGCATCGGCGTCACCGGCCGCCACGAGCAGGCCGGTCCGGCGGTGCTCGACGAGTTCTCGCATCCCGCCGAGGTCGCTGGCCACGACCGGAATGCCGCGGGCGGCGGCTTCCAGGATGGCCAGCGGGCAGTTCTCGTACCACAGCGAGGGCAGCACGGCCGCGGTGCTGCGCGACAGCTCGTGCCCGACGCGCGCCGGCGACACGTGGCCGAGCACGTCGACCGGAAGGCGCTCGGCGGCCACCCGGGCGCGGACGGCCTGCTCGCGGCGCCCTGTTCCGAGCACGGCGATCCGCGCGACGCCGCGCAGGCGCGCCGCGGCGTCGAGCAGGACGTCGAGCCCCTTGTCCTCGGTCAGCCGCCCGCTGAACACGAACCGCGCGGCCGGCGGAGGCGCGCCGGCGGGCGGCGCCGGCGGCACCGCGTTGGGCACGACGGTGATGCGCTCGGCCGGCAGCCCGGCCGTGACAAGCACGTTGCGCAGAAAGCGGCTCGGGGCGAGCAGCGCAGCCAGCCGCTCGTAGCGCCGGCGCACCCGGTTGAGCGACGCCTCGGCGGCCGCGGCGGCGCTGAGGCGCACCGATCCGCGCACGCAGCGGTGGCGCACCGCCGGCCACAGGGGCGGGCCCGCGGCGGCGCAGCGGACGCAGCGCTCGCCGTCCGGACGGCGCAGGACGCCGTTGGGGCACACCGGCCGGTAGTCGTGGACCGTCAGGACGGTCGGCACGCGGCGGCGCTCGAGTGCGTCGAGGACCGACAGCGTGAGCCCCTCGTAGACGTTGTGGGCGTGCGCGACGTCGATCGGCCGCGCGTCGAGCAGCCGTAGGAGGCGGCGGAACGCGTCGAGCGACCAGATTCCCTTGAGCGGGCCGCCCGCGCGGGCGCCGGTCGTGCCTCCGGGATGGGGGCGCGGCCCGTCGTCGGCCTGACCCACAGCGAAGGTGACGACGTCGTGACCGGCGCGCTCGAGCAGGCGCCTCGTCTGCATCGCGACCGTCTCGGCTCCGCCCGACGCCCGCCAGTGATTGTTGAGCACGAGCACGCGCACGACCGGTGTGGCCCTACCCCTTGCGGGGCAGTAGCCACCGCATGCGGGTCGTCCGCCTGTGCTCGGTCTTCGAGCCGCCGCCCGAGGCTCTGTCAGGCCGGGGGGTGCGGTTCGATCCGATCGGCGGGATGCAGAACCACACCGCGTGCCTGACACGCGCGCTGGACGCGCGCGGCGTCGCCCAGGACGTGGTGACCACGCGCCCGCCCGGCGCCCCCGCCCGCCAGCCCCTCGGCCGCAGCGCGACCGTCCACCGGCTGGGAGCCCCCGTTGGCTCCCTGCGCCAGCTCTACGCCATCCCCGCCGCCCCGCTGGTCTCGCGGCTGGCCCGCGGGGCGACGCTGCTTCACGTGCACCTCGGCGAGGACCTGGCGGTGGTCCCGATGGCGCAGGCCGCCGCGGGCCGCGCCCGCATCCCGCTCGTGCTGACCCTCCACAGCAGCCTGGCCCACACGGTCGAGGGCGGCGGGCTGCGGGGGGCCGTCCTGCGCCATCTCGGCGGCCGCATCGAGACCCGTGCCGCGAGCACCGCGGACGCCGTCATCGCGCTCACCCCGCGCCTGGCCGAGCTGCTGATCGCTGACGGCGTGCCGGCCGGGCGATTGCGCGTGATCCCCTCCGGAGTGGTCCCCGCGGACTTCGCGCAGGCGGGCGACGACCCGCTGGCGCACATCGCGCGCCCGCGCATCCTGTTCAGCGGCCGGCTGGTCGAGCAGAAGGGCGTGGCGTACCTGCTCGAGGCGGCGGCGATGCTGCGCACGCGAGGCGCGCAACTCTGCCTGGTCGGCGACGGCCCCCAGCGGCGGGCCCTGGAGCGACGGGCGCGGCGCCTGGGCCTCGCCGAGCGCGCTCACTTCCTGGGCTTCCGGCCGCATGACGAGATGCCGGCGCTGCTGGCCGGCGCCGACGTGCTCGTCCTGCCCTCGCTCTACGAGGAGCTCGGCTCGGTGCTGCTCGAGGGCCTGCAGGCGGGCCTCCCCATCGTCGCCTCGCGGACCGGCGGCATCCCCCGCGCGCTCGGAGACGCGGGGCTCCTGGTGGCGCCGCGCGACGCGCAGGCGCTGGCACAGGCCCTCGACGCCGTGCTCCAGGATGGCGGACTGCGGGTGGCACTGGCCGAGAGGGCGACTGAGCGCGCGGGAGACTACGACTGGGAGGTCCTCGCCGATCGGGTCCTCGACGTCTATGGCGCGGTCAGCGGCGCGGCGGTCCCGCGCGAGCGCGCCCTCGAAGTGCGTCTGGGCTGACGTGCGCGCGCTTATCGTCGGCGCCGGCCTGACGGGCTGCACGATCGCCCACCGGCTCGCCGAGCACGGCGTCGACTCGGTGGTGCTCGAGCGCGCGGCGGCGCCGGGCGGGCTGATCCGCTCCGACCACCTCGAGGGGGTCCTGTACGAGCCGCACGGCACGCACGTCTTCCACACCGACGACGAGGAGGTCTGGCGCCTGGCCAACGCCATGACGCCGTTCAACGACTACCGCCACCGCGTGCGCATCGTGGTCGAGGGCCGCCTGCTCAACTGGCCGATCCTTGTCTCCGACATCGAGCGCCAGAGCCGCTCGGCTGACATCCGCCGCGAGCTGGAGGCCCGGCGCGACATCGACCCCGAGACGCGCGCCCGGGCGGCCGACTTCGAGGCGTGGTGCCTGGAGCTCATGGGGCCGACGCTCTACGCGCGCTATGTCGAGCCCTACACCCGCAAGCAGTGGGGACGCCCGCCGCGCGAGCTCTCCGCCACGTGGGCGCCGCGGCGTGTCGCGGTGCGCTGGGACGACGACCCGTATTTGTTCGGCGATCGCTTCCAGGGCTGGCCGGCCGGGCCCAACGGCTACGCCGACCTCATCGACGGTCTGCTCGCCGGGCCGCGCATCGTCGTGCGCACCGGTGTCGACGTGTCGTTGGGCACGCTGGCCGTGCACCTCGCCCGCGAGGCGGCCGACGTCGCGGTGCTCACGTGCCCGCTCGACGCCTTCTGCGCCCACCGCCTCGGCGCGCTGGACTGGCGCGGCATCGCCGTGCGCTGCGTGCATGTCCCCCACGTCGACTACGCGCAGGAGGCGACGGTCGTCAACTACCCCGCGCTCGAATACCCGTTCATCCGCATCCACGAGACCAAGCACGCCTCCGGCCAGCACTGTGAGGGGACCGTGCTGGGCTTCGAGTTCGCGGGTGCGCCCGGTCGGCACTATCCGGTGGAGCTCGCACGCACGCGCGCGCTCAACGACCGCTACCAGGCCTTCGTCCGCGGACGGGTCGGCGACGTCGTCTTCGCCGGACGGCTGGCCAACTACGCCTATCTCGACATGGACGACTGCATGCGCGAGGCGCTTGACCGCGCCGACGCGCTGGTCAGTGCCCCGCGACGGAGCGCAACAGCTCGAGCAGCCGGTCGGCGTGGCGGTCGAAGGTGACCTGCTCGCGCGCGGCCCAGGCCGCGGCGCGGCGGCGCTCGAGATGGGCGGCGTGGCGAAGCTGCGCCGCGAGGTCGTCGAGGTCGTCGTAGACGATCCCCGCGCCGACGGACTCGGCCAGTGCCTGCGCGGCGTGGACCGCGCCGGGCGCGTTGCGGGGAGCGATGAGCGGCAGCCCGGCGGCGAGCAGCATCGGGATGCGCGCCGGCAGGTTGAGGTCGTCCCAGGCGGCGAGGCGCACGTCGCCGCCGTTGCCGGCGCGGACCGGATGCAGCCAGCCGGCGTCATAGCGCGACAGCACCGGCACCCAGTCCTGCGGGCCCACGTCGCGATGGACGTGGAGGCGGATGCCTCGCGCGCGCAGCCCCGCGAAGAGCGCCTCGTCGAACCCGTACGGCCGGCCGGCCAGGACGGTGTGGACCTCGCCGTCGGACGCCGACAGGCGCGGCGACGGCCCGCCCTCGAGCCAGTCGCGCTTGGGCAGGTCCCCGTCGAGGACGAGCGTGCGCGCCGGGTCCAGCCGACCGGGGAGCGTGGCCTCGAACCACTCGCGCATCTCGGGCGAGGACAGCACGACCGCGTCGGCCCGGGTGACGACGTCGGCCAGCAGCGGCCACTCCCCGCGCGCGATCGAGCGCTGCGGCGCCTCCTTGTAGTGGAAGACGAGCGGCACGCCGGTCCGCGCCTCGAGGATCGCGTGAGCGAGCCGAACCACGCGCCAGTTGAGCAGCGCGTAGATGACGTCGGGGCGGGCCGCGGCGATCTCGCCGACCGAGTCGAGGTCGCGCACGTGGCCGAAGGGCAGCGGGCCGACCGTGTTGAAGCCAAGCGGGTCGTCGATCCACAGGCCGAGCAGCTCGTGTCCGCGCTCCTCGAAGGCCATCACCCGCTCGGGGTTGAAGGCGAGCTCCCCGGCCAGCAGGATGCGCAGGTCGCCGGGGTCGCGCGGCGGCCGGGGGTCGCGGCGGAAGCGCGCATAGCGCGCGACCTCGTCGACATGGCCGCCGTCGGAGGCGTGGAAGCGCAGCGGATCGCGGACGCGGTAGCGGCGGCGCACGACGTTGAGACCGCCGTCGCAGCGTGACAGGAACGCGCGGTGGCGCTGTGCGGGGTGCTGCGTCCAGCGGCACGTGACGCGGTCGATCCCCACGCGGTTTTGCAGCCGCGCGAAGAACAGCAGCTCGAGGTCGTCGCTCTCCAGCTGGGGACGCTCGATCCACCGGTCCGCCGTGCGGCGGTGCATGACCTGGACGAGCTGGAGCTGCGGCGCGCCCGGCTCGCACCGCGCGTGCGCGAGCGTGACGTCGGGGTCCTCGAGCCCTTGGGCCAGCGTCGAGAGGTGGTCGGCGTGCAGGACGTCGTCGGCGGGCAGGTAGGCGACGAGCGGCGCCCGGGCCCGCGCCAGCCCTTCGTTGAGCGCGGCGCCGAGGCCGCGGTTGGCGGGCAGGCGGTGCAGGGCGATGCGCCGATCGGACACGAGCGCCGCCGCGACGTCGTCCGGCGAGCCGTCGTCGATCACGACGAGCTCCCAGTCGGTGAGGTCCTGGGCGAGCAGCGAGGCGACTGCCCGGGGCACGAAGGCGGCCTGCGCATGGACAGGCATGAGGACCGAGACCCGGGGCACCACATGAGGTTCACACGTGCGCGTCCTGCTCGTCATCACCGACGCACCCTGGTACGAGCCCACCGGCTACGCCGATGCCTGGCAGCGGACGCTGCGCGCGCACGGGTGCGAGGTCGAGCGACTCGCGCGCGCGCCGTCGAGCCCGGGGCCGCGCTGGGATCTCGTCGTCGCGCACGTGCTCAACGAGGAGGTGGCAGCGCGGGCGCCCACGCTGCGCCTCGCGATGGCGCTCGAGGCTGCCGGCGCGGCGTTGGTCAACCCCGTGTCGGCGCTCGTCGCGGCCGCCGACAAGCTGGCGACCCACGAGCGGTGGGCGGCGCACGGCTTGCCGCAACCGGCCACCTGGCGGCTTGGTGACCTGGCGCGCTGGCCGGGCGACCGCGGCCCCCTCGTGCTCAAGCCTGCCCTGGGCGATGGCGGGCGGCACGTCACGCTGGTGTCCAACCTCCACGAGGCCCACGCGGCCGCCGCGTCGTGGCCGCAGCGCGAGGGGCCCGCGGTCCTGCAGCAGTGGATCGAGGAGCCGGCGTGCGTGCGCATCTACGCGACGCCCGGGCGCGTGTCGGCCGCGTATGAGAAGCGTCGCGCGCCGGGCGCTCTCGTCACGCACGGGACGGTCTACCGGCGGGCCTTCGAGCCGCCGGCCGCGATGGCGCGACTCGCGCGGCGCATGGTGGGCTCGCTCGGGGGCGGCCTGATGGGCGTCGACATCCTCACCGACGCGCAGGGCCGCCACTGGGCGCTGGAGGCCAACGGGCCGTTCGGCTTCGACGTCACCGACCCTGGGCAGGCCTGCTTCGTCGCCCAATGCGCGGTCGCCGCCGCACACCGTGGCACGATGCCCGGCGGATGCAGCGGCTGTGCGCCGGACCTCACACCTGGGACCTGACCCGGCGCGCCGTGGTCATGGGCATCCTCAACCGCACGCGCGACTCGTTCTATGACCGCGGCGCGCACTTCGAGCTCGACGCGCTCCTGCGCCACGCCGAGCGGCTCGTCGGCGACGGGGCGGACGTGCTCGACGTCGGCGCGCGGCCGGGCGGCGTCGGCGTGCGCGACGTCTCCGAGCCCGAAGAGGTCGAGCTGGTGGCTTCGACGGTCGCCGCGCTGCGCGCCCGCTTCGAGGTTGCCCTCTCGGTCGACACATGGCGCGCGTCGGTCGCCGCCGCGGGCTTCGCCGCGGGCGCGGTCATCGGCAACGACATGAGTGGTTTCTCCGACCCCGGCTATCTGCCCGCCGCCGCCGCGGCCGGCGCGGCGGTGGTGGCGACGCACAACCGCCTCGGCCCCCAGATCGCCGATCCCGAGCCGGTCTACGGCGACGTGGTGGAGGACGTGCGCGAGGTGCTCGCCGGCCTGGTGGAGCGGGCCGCGCACGCGGGCCTACCCAATGAGCGCGTGATCGTCGATCCGGGGCTCGACCTCGGCAAGACCTGGCAGCAGTCGCTGCGGCTGCTCGCGCGGTTGGAGCTCTTCTCCGCGCTGGGGCACCCGGTGATGCTCGCCGCGTCGAACAAGATCTTTCTCGGGCGGGCACTCGGCCTCGACACGGGCGACCGCGCCGAGGCGAGCCTCGTCGCGTGCGCGGCCGGGATCGCGCGCGGGGCGCGGATCGTGCGGGTGCACGACGCGCGCGGCGCCCGGCAGGCGGCCGAGCTGCTGGCCGCCCTGGAGACGGCGTGACGCCGTCGGAGCGGTCTGGGTCGCGTCCGGTGGCGGGGGCGGCCCGTCACGGCCAGACTGTCGGGATGACCTACCAGGAGTGGCGGGCACCGCCGCCGCTGTCATCGCATGTGGCGTGCCTGTGGGCTCGTCGCCAGGCCCCGCTGCGTGTGTTGCCCGACGGGTGCGTCGACGTGGTCTGGACCGGCGACGACCTGATCGTCGCCGGACCGGCCACGCGCGCGGTCGTCCCGCGGCTGACGTCCGCCGAGCCGAAGTTGGGGGTCCGGTTTCGGATCGGCGCCGCAGGCCCCGTACTGGGACTGCCCGCCGCGGAGTTGCTCGACGCCACCGCCACCGTCGCCGAGATCTGGGCCGGCGGGCAGGAACTCACCGACCGTGTCGGTGAAGCCGTGGGGGCAGCCTCGCGACTTCAGGTCATGATGGAGGCGGTCGCCGCTCAACTCGAGCAGGCGGCTGGGCCCGACCCCGTCGTCCGCGCGGCCGTACTCGGTCTTTGCCGCGTGCAGACACCGATCGCGGCACTGTCAGACCGTCTCGGCATGTCCGACCGCCAGCTGCGCCGGCGGTTCGAGAACGCCGTCGGCTACTCGCCGCGGACGCTGGGGCGGGTGCTGCGCCTCCAGCGCTTCCTCGGGCTGGTCGCTGACGGAGGGCAGCTGGCCCGCGCGGCGGTCGAGAGCGGCTACGCCGACCAGCCGCACCTGACCCGCGACTGCCGGCAGCTGACCGGGCTACCGCCCGCGGCGTTGGTCGCCACCGGTGCCGCACCGGCCGGTGAGCGGCTCAGGACAGCCTGACCCCGCCGTCGGGCGTAAGGATCCAGTGAGGGTTGTGGGCGATCTCCCACGGGTGACCCTCGGGATCGATGAACACCGAGCTGTAGCCGCCCCAGAACGTCTCGTCCGGCTCCCGGC
>JAHWJM010000094.1 GCA_019348435.1 Actinomycetota bacterium | reverse complement strand
GGTGACGACCTGCATGTCCTCGCCGTCGCGCAGCGCAGCGTACCACTGCACGATCCCCCGGAGCGCGTCGTCGAGGTTCCAGGTCGGCTGCCAGCCGAGCCGCTCGCGCGCCTTCGCCGAATCGAGCGCCAGGAAGTGCGCCTCGTGCGGGTGCGGGTTGGCCGGGGCGACATCCAGCTCCCATCGCAGGTCACCCGGCCACAGCTCGGTCAGCCGGTCGGCCAGCACCCGCACCGGCTGCGCGTCGTCGAGCGCGGGGCCGAAGTTCCAGCC
Source organism: Actinomycetota bacterium (assembly GCA_019348435.1). Lineage (GTDB taxonomy): Bacteria > Actinomycetota > Thermoleophilia > Solirubrobacterales > Solirubrobacteraceae > CADCVQ01. The sequence continues at coordinate 8,262 of JAHWJM010000094.1, read as the reverse complement.
GCCCTGCAGCGCCGCGTCGCCGTGCAGCAGCTGCGCGAGGCGCAGGTAGCCCGACAGCGGGTTGAGCACGTGCTGCCAGGGCCGCACCGCCTCGGGGTTGCGGATCGGGATCGGCGTTCCTGTCAGCGCACCGGCCATGATGTCGGGGATCAGGCGATCCTCGCCCCAGTCGCCGCCGCCGATCACGTTGCCCGCGCGGGCCGACGCCCGCCGCGGCGCCGCGGCGCTGCGGTCGGCCCCGTCGACCGCGAAGAACGACCGCAGGTAGGCGTCGGCGACGAGCTCGGCGCAGCCCTTCGAGTTCGAGTACGGGTCGTGGCCGCCCTTCGGGTCGTCCTCGACGAACGGCCGCTGCGGGCGCGACGCGAAGTTGTCGTAGCACTTGTCCGAGGTGATGTTCACGACGGCGCGCACGGAGGGCGTCGCGCGGACCGCCTCGAGCACGTTGACCGTTCCCATGACGTTCGTCTCGTACGTCGTGCGAGGCGCGGCGAACGAGCGCCGCACGAGCGACTGCGCCGCCATGTGGATCACGATCTCCGGCTCGTGGCGCGCGAACGCGTCGAGCACCGCGCGGTGGTCGCGGATGTCGTCGCGCACGTCGGCTTGCAGATCGGGCGCGACATCCGCCAGCTCGTACAGCGACGGCTGCGTCGGCACGCCATCGGCAAGGCCGGTCACGCGCGCGCCCATCGACTGCAGCCAGAGGGCGAGCCACGCTCCCTTGAAGCCTGTGTGGCCCGTGAGGAGGACAGCGCGATCGCGCCAGAAGTGCGGGTCCACGAGCGGCGCCATGCGGCCGATCCTATGCGACCGGAAGGTTCACAATCCCTAGGCTGCGCACGCCCATGCCCGTTCCGCTCTTCGACACGAACACGCCGCTCGATCCGCTGCGCGAGCAGATCGAAGCCGCGATTGCCGACGTCGTCGCCTCGCGACGCTTCATCCTCGGCCCGCAGGTCGCGGCGTTCGAGGCGGAGTTCGCCGCCTACTGCGGCACGCGTCACGCGGTCGGCGTCGCGAACGGCACCGACGCGCTGACGATCGCCCTGCGCGCGATGGGGATTGGCCCCGGCGACGACGTGATCGTGCCGTCGTTCACCTTCTATGCCACGGCCGAGGCGGTGCCGCCGACGGGCGCGCGGCCGGTCTTCTGCGACGTCGACCCCGATACGTACTGCGTCAGCGCCGAGACGGTCGCCGCCGCGCTGACGCCCGCCACGAAGGCGGTCGTCGTGGTGCACCTGTTCGGCAACCTCGCGCCGGTCGCCGAGATCGAGGCGCTCGGCGTGCCCGTGCTCGAGGACGCCGCGCAGGCCGCCGGCACGCGCTCGGGCGCGGGGCGTCCGGGGTCGCTCGGGCGGGCCGCCACGTTCAGCTTCTTTCCCTCCAAGAACCTCGGCTGCTTCGGCGACGGCGGCGCGATCACGACCGACGACGACGCGCTCGCCGCCGCCGTCCGGATGCTGCGCTTCCACGGGTCGCACGACAAGGTCACCTACGAGCACGTTGGCTACAACTCCCGGCTGGACGAGCTGCAGGCGGCGATCCTGCGCGTGCAGCTGCCCCACCTCGATGCCTGGGCCGACGGTCGCCGCGACGCCGCCCGACATTACGACGAGGCGGGGCTGGGCGAGCTTCTCTCGCTCCCCGCGGCCGCGAAGGGCTGCGAGCCGGCCTGGCATCTCTACGTCGTGCGCACCGACCGCCCCGACGAGCTCGCGGCGGGGCTCCGTGAGCGCGAAATCGGCTGCAAGGCCTACTACCGCCTGCCCGTTCACCGCCAGCCGGCGATGCTCGCGATCGCCGACGGCGTACAGCTGCCGGTCACCGACGACCTCGCTCGCACGCACCTCGCCCTGCCGATGACCCCCGTCCTGAGCGCCGAGCAGGCGAGGGAGGTCACCGCGGCAGTGCGCGCCGTGTCGCTGGATCACGCCCGTCGAAGCCGCGCATGACGGTCCTCAGCGGCGTACAGCGGTGAGCGCCAGGGCCGGCCCGTGCGGGTGCTCGGGCTCGTGGAAGCCGATCGTGATGTCGCGCCAGCCGAAGTGCGCCAACGCGCGCAACAGCTCCTCACGTGGCAGCCAGTTGCTGTACTGACTGGTTCCGCCACAGAAACCGGCGAGCCGCGTGTCGGAGGCATATCGGTAGCGGTGCACGCGGTGGCGAAAGCCGTCGTGGTCGGCTTCCGTCGCCGGTTCAAGGCGCCTGGCGAGTTGCGGGCTCTGCAACGCGGCGTCCTCATACACGTGCGTCCACATGAGCAGTCGCGACGCCCGCTGTGAGATCAGGTCGAGCATCCTGACGGGCTCCGTCATGTGGTACATGATCCCGCAGGCGATGCACAGATCGAAGTCTTCGGTGTTCGCCGCCATGTACTCCAGAACATCGCCGCACAGAAACGCGCAGCGGTCGAGCTGCAACAGCTCCTTCACCACCAGGCATTTCAAGAACGCCGTGGTGTTCGCCTCCACGCAGGTGACTCGGCTGGCTCCGGCTCGTTGTGCCATGTAGCTGTGAGCCCCTTCAAGCGGCCCGAGCTCCAGCACCGTCTGGCCCTTGATCCCCCCGAGGTTGTCGAACCCCCACGTGATCCGGGGATCGTCGAACAGCTCCGCCTGGCCCCCGACGACGCCCTCCAGGGGCGGGGAGAGGCGGGACACCCACGTGTCGGAAACGGCATCGACCGCCGACTGCGCCGAGGGAGCTGATCGGACAAAGCTCGCAGTTGCGCGGGAGCGACCATCGATGAGTCGCCGGGCTGCATCGGTGGCGCGGCTGATGGCAGAAGGCAGCGACACGGAGGGCGGGGGTTCTCGCGGGCGGTTCGCCCGGCTCCAGGCTACCGGTCGCCGCGCCGTGATGGCGGCCGCGCACCTGCTTTGCGATAGACCGTCATGATCGACGATCGCGGCGATCATCTCGTGTGCGCCCGATCGCCGACGACCCGGTGGAATCGACGTTCGGTGTCTTCGCCGCCGAGTTCGCCGACGCGCCGCGCGGCGAGCAGATGATCCGCGATGGCGACGGTCAATCTCGCGGAGACGGTCGACGCGCTCTCGCGCCGGGTGGGAGGCGAGCAGCCCCATGACGCTCTCGCACCCCTCGTCGCCGACTGCTCGGTCATCGCCTGCGCCGACCTGTAGCGTCAGCCATCGATGCGGGCGGTGGATCTGACGGCCGCGGGCCGTCTCGGTGCTGACCCGGGCGCCGACCTCACTCCAGCGGCCAGACCCGCACGTAGTCGACCTGCATGTCGGTCGTGGTCTGCGCACGCGGCCCGTAGCCCTCGACGGGGATCGGGCCGGCGAAGAACTTGCCGACCTCGGAGCTCAGGATGACGTGCTGGTCGCGGCGCGAGATCGGACCGTCGGTGGACCAGGTCGGCACGCCGTCGTAGTAGAACGTGAGGTCCGTCGGCGTCCAGCGAAGCGCCCACGTGTGCCAGCTGCCGTTGCCCAGACCGGGCAACGGGTCGCTCAGCTTCACGGCCGACTTCGACTCCGCCCCGTAGCCGTCCCAGATCAGCGCCTGCTGAATGCGATCGGCCACGTCGTTGCCGGCCGCGCAGGTCTCGGGCGGCGTCGGAGCCGGCGCGCTGACGCAGCGCGTGCGGTGCTCGGCGATGTCCATCTCCACGCCGGCCGTCGCCGGATCGCCGAGCGGGCTGCCAAGCGTCGGCGACTGCAGCCAGAACGCCGACCACTGCCCGGGGGCGCTGTTGAAGTTGACCCGCGCCTCGAAGTAGCCGTATGTCTGCTCGAAGCCAGTCGATTCGTACGGGTAGGAGCTGATCATGCCGGTGTAGTGCTCGCCCTCCTCGGTGAAGGTCTTGATCGTCAGGGCGCCGCCGCCGACCGACACCGCCTCCGGCGTGACGGTGGCGTCGAAGCGTGGCCCGCTCGCCCGATAGCCCCAGCGCGAGCGATCCAGCTCGCTGCCGCCGAACTCGTCCCACCATCCGATCGGCGCGAAGGTCGGGACCACGCTCACGGGAAGACTGATGACGAACCGCCGGCCGCACCCGCTCGCGGTGCAGCCAGTGCCGGAGATCGTCGCCGCCCACTCGGCCAGCGCCGCCTGGCGCGACGCCGTCACCACGAGGGTGCCCTCCGCGCTGTGCACCGAGACGCCCGGCGGCGCTCCCGCCGGGGAGGTATCGAGCTCGGTGACGCTCGTCAGCGGCGACGGCAACGCGACGCCCGCCGTGCCACCCGGCAGCACTCGCACTGCTGACGCCGTCGCTGCGACGTCGCCCGGCGGAGGAGCAGGGATCAGCGGAGGCGGCGCGACGTCCGGTTGCGATTGCAGCGGCGCGGCGGGTTGCGTTTCCACGGGAAGAACGGGTTGCGGCGCCGCGGGGACGCCGATCCGCCGCGCCGCGCGCACGGCGATCCTGCGCGTCGCCGAGCGCTTGAGCTGGCGCCGCCCATCGACCAGGACGACCCGCATCCTCAGCGTCAGACCGGTGCTGCTCACCGGGGCCTTGAACGCGAACGTGAACCTGCCCCGCCTGAGCGCTGCGCGGCGCAGCGTCGCCCACCGGCCGGCCTTGCGCCGCTGCAGGACCACCCGCACGTCGCGCGGTGCGCGCCTCGCCGTGCCGACCGCCCTCAGGCGCTCGCCGCTCGTTGCCGCCGCCGGCACCGACAGCGAGACCGACGGCGAGGGCGACGGTCGCGCCGGCGCCGGCGCCGGCATCGCGGCCAGCGTCACGATCAGCGCGCCAAGCGCCATCACGCCGGGCTGGACGCGCGCGCGCATGTACGACGCGCCGTGCTCGTGCATCTCAGACCGGTCCGCGCCGGCGAAGTGCAGGATCACGAGATGTCGTGCGCGCCGATCACAATCCGTTCTCATCGGCATCCAGCTGCCCGAGGTTGAGGCGATCGAAGTGAAACGAGTCTTGCCTTCGCTACGGAAGCACGTCGAAGCCCGCGCTGACGAAGTCCCGGTCGAGCGCGAGCGCGACCCGAGCGCCGAGCTGTCGACGAACCTCAAGCGCCGGCGTTCTCGGCCCAGTACGCGTCGTGGCGCTCGACGAGATCGTCGAGCGCCGAGGCGCCGGATCCCGCTGATGACGTTCTCTCCGCGCGCGCAGCGGCGCCCTCTCGCTCGGCGTGCCATCTGCCGATGCAGGACGATGTGCTCCCCTCGCCGCATGACGCCCGCCGCGCTCGTCGTGCTGCTGGCCTGTGTCGCCGCCACCGCACCCGCCGCGCACGCGGCCCCCGAGGTCGTCGTCGCCGACGGCGACGGCGTCCTGATGGCTGTCGCGGCGGAGCCGGGCAGCGGCCGGAGCATCGCGATCACGGGCCGCGCAGCGCCCGACGGCAACGGCTTCGTCTCGCTGGACCTGTTCGCCTCGCCGCTCGACGCCGCCGGCCGGCCGGCCGGCCCAAAGCAGTTGGTCGGCGGGGGCATGAAGCCCGACTTCTCGCTGATCGGCGGCGCCCAGCTCTCCGTCGCCACCGACACCAAGCGCCGGCGGCACCTCGTCGCGTGGTCCGCGCACAAGCCGGGGATGGGCCGCACCGCCTGCCCGCCCTCGGGCCTGCAGCCGTCGCTGATGACCGCCGACCTTCCGCCGTGCTTCACCGACGACACCGAGATCTTCGTCCGCGTGGTGGAGCGCACGGGCCGTGCGCGCGGGCCCGAGCGCCCGGTCACGAACGTCGGCCCGCCCTCCAGCGGCATGTTCTCGTCGGCGGGCGCGAGCATCGTCTACGACGCGAAGACCGACACGGTGCTGCTGGTCTTCGCCGCGCGGCTGACCGGCGAGGCCGGGCGCGCCGCGCTGCTCGCCCAGCGTCTGCGCCCCGACGGGACGCCGCTCGGTCCTCCCCGGCGCCTCGCGCTACGGCCACAGGCCCTGAGCGCGGGGCCGCTGACGCGGCTCGTCGCCGATCCGCGCGGCGGTCACCTGCTGGCGTACACGTGGGGCGAGCGGGACGACGACAGGCGGCTGTACGCGCGCCGGCTGACGCCCGCCGGCCAGCCTTCCGGGCCGACCAGGACGCTCAGTGCGGACGCCGTCGGCGGCGTGCAGCTCGCGTTCGACCGCCGCCGCCGGCGCGCGCTCGTCGTCTACTCCAGCGCCGTGCCGGGCGCCGAGAACGGGGTTCGCGCTCGCCTGCTGTCGGCTGCCGGCCGGCCGCTCGCCGCCGCGGCCAACCTGCCCTACCGCCTGCGCGCCGGCCCTGTCGTCGTCGCCTCCGATCCCGCTCGCGGCGGCTGGGCCTACGGCTTCGTCCGTGACAGCTCCGGGCCCGCGCGGCAGGTCTTCGTCCAGCGCGCCACGTCGACCGGCCGGCCGGCGGGGACCCCCCGGATGGTCTCCCAGCCCGCCCATCGCGCGGGCGAGCCGCTCCTCGCCTCGACCGGCGGCGGCACGCTGCTCGTCGGCTGGACCGACACCAAGATCGCCTGCGACTTCGGCGGAGGCTGCGTCACCGGCACGTCGAGCGTCCGCACCCGGCTGGTCCGCCCGTAGCCGCCGCCCTCGCCGCCGCGGCGCGTCGCGGCGACGCTCACTGCGCCCGGCGCGAGCGCTCGAGCTCCTCCTGCAGGCGCTCGAGCACGCGCACGACGCGCAGGCCGCTGGCCCCGTCCGATCGTGGCGCCGCGCCCGTGCGCACGCACTCGACGAAGTGCTCGACCTCCAGGCGCAGCGGCTCGGCGTTGGAGATCCGCGGGCTGTAGATGTCGCCGGCGCGGGTGATGTACTCGCCGTAGGAGCTCGCGGACTGGTCGAAGCCCTTGTCGTAGACGGTGACCTTGCGCTCAAGGTCCATGTCGTCGAAGGTCGCCATCCGCTGCGAGCCGACGACCGTGAAGCGCCGCTCCTTGTGCGGGTCGAGCCACGACAGGTGCAGGTGCGCGGCGAGGCCGGAGGGAAAGCGCAGAAACGCGAACACGACGTCCTCGACCCCCGGGCGCATGTAGGACTCGCCGTGCGCCGACAGCTCGTAGGGATCCTCGCCCGCGAGGTGCAGGATCACCGAGATGTCGTGCGCCCCCAGCGACCACAGCGCGTTCTCGTCGGCGCGCAGCTGGCCGAGGTTCAGACGATTGGAGTAGATGTAGTGGATGTCGCCGAGCTCTCCGGAGTCGGCGATCTCCTTGAGCTTGCGCACGCCGGGGTGGTACTCGAGCAGGTGGCCGACCATGAGCAGCCGGCCGCTCGCCTGCGCCGCCGCGACCGCGAGCTCGGCGTCGGCGACGGACTGCGCGAGCGGCTTCTCGACGAAGCAGTGCTTGCCGGCCTCGAGGACGCGCACGGCGAGCGCGGCGTGCGTCGGCACCGGCGTGGCGAGGACGACGGCGTCGAGCGATTCGTCGCCGAGCAGGTCGTCGATGTCGGCCGGCGCATGCTCGACCTCGGCGGGAACGAACCCCAGCCAACGGATCGCAGCCACGGCGATCGCGGTCGCCAGCCGAGCCGCCGGCGTCGGCAGGCGACGCAGCTCGTCGACCTCGCCGTCGGCGAGCGTGAAGTACACGCCGATCACGTCCGGGTCGGGGTCCTGCGGGAAGCGCTCCCACGCCAGACACTCGGCATCGCTGAGGATGCTGCGCGCCATCAGTCCTCGACCTCCAGGTCGTCCATCGCCAGCTGGCGGTCGGCGTCCGAGGGCAGGCTGTAGCGCCGCGTGGTCTCCAGCCGGCGGTGGCCGGCGAGCTCGGCGACGAGCACCACGTCGCTGCCCCTGCGCACGAGCTTGGTGATGCACGTGTGGCGCAGCACGTGCGCCGACAGCTCGAGCCCCGCGGCGCGTGCGACCTTGCGCACGACGAGGTTCTTGATCTTCTCCGTCTTCATCCCGTACATCGGGATCTCGCTCCAGACGAGCAGCCCGCGCTCGTCGGCCATCTCGTGGAAGTGCGGGTGCAGCGGATAGTGGCTGCGCAGCATCGTCGCGCCCATGTCCTGCGCGTCCTTGACCAGGGCCTCGCGCATCTCGGGCGTCAGCGCGAAGCCGACCGCGCGGTCGTCCTCGTGCATCCCGACGCCGCGGATGTTGACCGGCAGGCCGTTCAGCGTGAGCTTGCCGTTGACGACCTTGACCGAGCGGATGCCGCTGCGGGCGCGGTAGCCGGCGACCGAGCGCCCGCCGGCGCTGACGGAGAACGACGTGGAGTAGAGACTCGGCCGCCGCGGTGTCCACAGCCGCGGGCGGCTGACGCGGATGCTGTCCGTGAACGTCTGCGAGCGGCCGGGCGCGATGCGACCCGAGCCCAGGCGGAGGCGCTGGCTGC
>JAHWJM010000093.1 GCA_019348435.1 Actinomycetota bacterium | reverse complement strand
CAGCTGTGATCACCCGCATCACCATAGCTCCGCAACTGGCGGCTTGCCCATCCAGCCGATAGAGTGGCGGTCGAGTCAGCCTTTCTTTGCCAAGGACAAATTTTGAGCAGCACAGCCCCGCTCCCGATCCGCGCGCCCGATCCGCATCCCGAGCAGCAATATCTGGACCTTATCCGCGACGTCTGGTCGCGCGGCTCCGAACGGCGGGACCGGACCGGCGTCGGCACGCGCGCCTTGTTCGGCGCCACCATGCGCTTCGACCTTTCCGACGGCACGGTGCCGCTGCTCACCACCAAGCGGGTCTTCTGGAAGTCCGCCGTCAAGGAGCTGCTCTGGTTCCTCTCGGGCGACACCAACATCCGCCCCCTGGTCGCTCAGGGCGTCCACATCTGGACCGACTGGCCGCTCGACCGCTTCGCCCGCGAGCGCATCACCACGGGCCAACAGCCACTCGAAGCGGCCGACGAGGACGAACTCGCCGAGCGGGTCCGCTCCCAGCTGTTCGGGCTCGCCGAGCTCGAGCGTCTCGGGCTCGTGCGGCGCACGCACGGCGGCGCGGTGTTGCCGGCGCTCTCCGGTCACGAGGACTCGTTCGCCACGCGCCTCGAGGCCGACGTCGCGGCGAAGGAGCGGCTGGCCGAGGCAAGCGGCGAGCTGTTGCCCGCGGGGGCCTCCGTCTACGTCGACAGCTCGACGACGTCGTACATCGCGGTACGCCGGCTGCTGCGCGGGAAGCTGCGCTGCACGCTGCTCACGAACTCGCTGCCGGTGATGGACCTCGTCTGCCGCTCAGACGCCCCAGAGGTCGAGCTCGTCGGCGTCGGCGGCGCTCTGCGTACGCTCACCCGCTCGTTCGTCGGGCCGCAATCGGTGCACTGCGTCCGAGCGCACTTCGCCGACTACGCCCTCTTCTCGGTTCGCGGCGTCACCGATGGCGGCTACCTGACCGACCCCGACCCGCTGGAAGCCGAGCTCAAGCGCGTGATGATCGGGCGGGCGCGTCACCCGGTCCTCTTGCTCGATGCCTCGAAGCGCGGCCGGGCGGCGCTGTCTGTGGTGGCCGAGCTCAGCGATGTTCGAACGATCATCGGCACGGGCTTCGATGATGGGGCACTGGCGCGGCTTGCTGGCCCGCGCGTTGACGTGCGCGTCGCCTGACGTTCAGTAGGCCAGTAGACATCGCTGTTTTGGCGTTCCGCGCAGCCTGCGCGTAGTCGTGCTTGACATGTGCGTTTGTGATCGTTTATGTTCGTTCGTGAGACGGATGCGCGAAGCGGATCACATCGATACGACGCGACTGCTGGTTCCTGCTCAGCGGCGCGAACTCATCGCCGCGCGTCTGCAGTCCACCGGCAGCGTCACCGTCGCCGAGCTGGAGCGCGAGTTCGGGACGTCGGCCATGACCGCCCGGCGGGACCTGCACGAGCTCGAGCGCCAGGGCCGCGCACGGCGCACCCACGGCGGCGCCGTCGTGGCGCAGACGACCCGCAACGAGGATTCCTTCCGCAGCCGCCTCGAGCAGGCCGCCGCGGCGAAGGAGCGCCTCGGCGCCGCCGCCGCCGCCCACGTCGCAGACGGCGAGGCCGTCTTCGTCGACAGCTCCACGACGGCCTACGCGGCCGTCAAGTTCCTGCTGGCCGTCGGTCGCCGCCTCACGGTGCTCACGAACTCGATCCCGGTGATGGACCTCGTCGCACAGACCGATGCGCCGAACGCGTCGTTGATCGGCCTGTCCGGCTCGCTGCGCGCGGCCACGCGGTCGTTCGTCGGGCCGCAGACGATCGACGCGATCGGGCGCCACTTCGCCGACAAGCTCATCTTCAGCGTCAAGGGCGTGACGCCCGACGGGACGCTCACCGAGGCCGACGCGCTCGAGGCCGAGGTCAAGGCCGCGATGGTCGCGCGCGCGCGCGAGTCGCTGCTGCTCGTGGACGGCTCCAAGTTCGAGGCGACCGGCTTGAACGCGATCACCGGCGTCGACGCGATCGGGCTCGTCCTGGTCGCCGACGCCGCCAGGAAGCACATCACGCCGCTGCGCCGCAGGGGCATCACGGTGGAGGAGGTCGGGTGACCCCGGACGCGCCCACGCCGATCCTCGAGTTGCGGGATGCGGTGAAGTCCTACGGCGCGGTGCGTGCCCTGCGCCGCGGCACGATCGCGCTGCGGCCCGGCGAGGTCCGGGCGCTCGTCGGCGAGAACGGCGCCGGCAAGTCGACGCTCGTCAAGCTGCTCGCGGGCGTGATCCGGCGCGACGGCGGCGAGATGCTCGTCGACGGCGAGGTCGTCGACTTCCACGCGCCGCCCGACGCCCGCGCCGCCGGCATCGCCGTGATCTACCAGGAGCCGACGCTCTTCCCCGACCTGTCGGTCGCCGAGAACGTCGTCATGGGTCGCCACCCGCTCAAGGGCGGCCGGCGCATCGACCGCACCGCGATGCACGAGGAGGTCCAGGGGCTGCTCGACCGCCTCGGCGTGCGACTGGACGCCGAACGCCCCGTCCGCGGCCTGTCGATCGCCGACCAGCAGATCGTCGAGATCGCCAAGGCGCTGAGCTTCGACGCGCGCGTGCTGATCATGGACGAGCCGACCGCCGCCCTGTCGGGCCCGGAGGTCGAGCGCCTGTTCGGCGTCGTCGGCGCGCTGCGCGACCGCGGCGCGGCGATCCTCTTCATCTCCCACCGCCTCGAGGAGGTCTTCGCGATCTGCTCGACGGTGACCGTCATGCGCGACGGCGAGGTCGTGCACGACGCCGACACCGCCGACCTGACCACCGACGAGCTCGTCCGCCGGATGGTCGGCCGCGAGCTCACCGCGCTGTTCCCCAAGCTCGACAGCGAGCCGGGCCCGACCGTGCTGCGCGTCGAGCGCCTGACGCGCGAGGGTGTCTTCACGGACGTCTCCTTCGAGGTCCGCGCCGGCGAGATCGTCGCGCTGGCAGGCCTCGTCGGCGCCGGCCGCAGCGAGGTCGCCCGCGCCATCTTCGGCATCGACAAGCCCGACGGGGGCACCGTCGACGTGGCGGGCGAGCGCCTCGCGCCCGGCCGGCCGCTCGCGGCGATGCGCGCCGGCATCGGCTTCGTCCCCGAGGACCGCCGCCAGCAGGGCCTCGTCATGGATCACTCGATCCAGCGCAACGTGACCTTGACGCGACTGAAGGCGCTCGCGCGGTTCGGCCTGCTGCGCACGCCATCCGAGCGCTCGCTGGCCGCCGAATGGAGCAAGCGCCTGCAGCTGAAGTACCACCGCCTCGACGACCCCGTCGGATTCCTCTCCGGCGGCAACCAGCAGAAGGTCGTGCTGGCGAAGTGGCTGGCCACCCACCCGAAGGTGCTGATGGTCGACGAGCCGACGCGCGGGATCGACGTCGGCACGAAGGCCGAGGTCCACCGGTTGCTGTCAGAGCTCGCCCAGAAGGGCCTCGCGGTGCTGATGGTCTCCTCGGAGCTCCCCGAGGTGCTCGGCATGGCCGATCGCGTGCTCGTCATGCACGAGGGCCGGATCACGGCCGAGCTGAGCCGCGAGGAGGCCGACGAGGAGTCGGTCATGCGCGCGGCGACGGGTCAGTTGGAGCTCGCGGCATGAACACCCCCGCGGAATCCGCCGTCGCCACGCCGGCGCCCGCGCCGGCGCGCGGCGGCGGGCGCGCGCGCCGCATGACCGAGCTCGCCTTCCGCGTCCGCGAGCTCGGGATCGTGCTGGCGCTCGGCCTGCTGATCCTCGTCACCGGGATCCTCGAGCCCCGCTTCGTCGGCGCCGGCTCGCTACGCAACCTCGCGCTCAACGCGTCGATCATCGCGATCCTCGCGGTCGGCCAGACGCTTGTCATCCTCACGCGCAACATCGACATCTCCGTCGGCTCGATCCTCGGCCTCGCCGCCTTCATGGCCGGGACGCTCTTGTCGAACAACCCCGACCTGCCGATCCCGCTCGTGATCGTCCTCGGCATGGCGCTCGGCGGCGCCTGCGGGATGCTCAACGGCGTGCTCGTGACGTACGGCCGCGTCCCGGCGCTCGTCGTGACGCTCGGCACGCTGTACATCTTCCGCGGCATCGCCTTCCTGTGGACGGACGGCCGACAGGTCAACGCGGAGACGCTGCCCGACCGGTTCCTGAACCTCGGCACGAGCTCGATCGTCGGCATCCCGATCCTCGTGCTGTTCGCCTTCGTCGTCGTGCTCGTCGTCGGGCAGTGCCTGCGCGACCTGCGAGCCGGGCGCGAGTTCTACGCGATCGGGTCCAATCCGGAGGCCGCGCGCCTCGCCGGCGTTCGCAGCGACCGGCGCGTCAACACGGCGTTCGTCGTCTCGGGCGCGCTCGCCGGCCTCGGCGGCGTGCTCTTCACCGCGCGCTTCGGCACGGTCGACGCGACCGCGGGAACGGGGTATGAGCTGACGGTCGTGGCCGCCGCGGTCGTCGGCGGCGTGGCGGTCTTCGGCGGCAGCGGCAGCGTCTACGGCGCCGCCCTCGGCGCCCTGCTGCTCGGCTCGATCACGTCCGCGCTGATCGTCCTGCGAGTCGACGCGTTCTGGCAGATGGCGGCGATCGGCGGCCTGCTGCTGCTCGCGATCGCGATCGACCGCTTCGTCGGCCTGCGGCTCGAGGCCGCCCTACGACAAAGGAGCTCGCGCCGTGCCGGCTGAAGCTGTCATCGAGAGGTCCGAGAAGCCGGCGGGCGCAGCTCGCGCGCGCGAGCTGCTCGGCCGCTGGGAGGTGCTCGTCGCCGCGCTGTTCCTGCTGACCTGCGTCGTCGGGCAGAGCCTGTCGAGCGAGTTCCTCACGGCCGACTCGTTCACGACGGCGTCGCTGGACCTCAGCGAGGTCGCGCTCATGGCGCTCGCGCTCGCGCTCGTCGTCGTCGCCGCCGAGATCGACCTCTCCGTCGCCTCGGTGCTCGCGCTGTCGAGCGCCGTCATGGCCGAGCTGTGGAACGCCGGCCTGCCGCTCGAGCTGATCATGCCGATCTGCATCGCCGTCGGCGCGCTGTGCGGCGCCTTCAACGGCTTTCTCGTGACGCACCTGGGCCTTCCGTCGCTGGCGGTCACGATCGGCACGCTCGCGCTGTTTCGCGGCCTCGCCTACGTCGTGATCGGCGACGAGTCGGTGACCGACTTCCCGATCGCCTGGACCGACCTGGCGTTCGGCAACTTCGCGGGCACGGCGATTCCGAACACGATGATCCTCTTCGCCATCCTCGCGGTGGCGTTCGGCGTGCTGCTGCACGCGACGCCGTTCGGCCGCAGCGTGTTCGCGATCGGCGCCAACGTCGAGGCCGCGCGCTTCTCGGGCCTGCGCGTGAAGCGCATCAAGGTGTGGCTCTTCGTGATGTCCGGTGCCGTCGCCGCGCTCGCCGGCATCGTCATCAGCCTGCGCAACTCGACGGCGGCGGCGAACGTCGGCCAGGGATTCGAGCTCGTCGCGGTCGCGGCCGTCGTGCTCGGCGGCGTCTCGATCTTCGGCGGGAAGGGGTCGATCCTCGGCGTCGTCCTCGCACTCGCCCTGCTCGGCGCGATCCAGAAGTCGCTCACGCTCGCCGAGGGCATCTCGTCGTACTGGGTCCAGATCGTGATCGGGACCCTGCTGATCGGCTCGGTCCTCGGGCCGAACCTCGTCCGGCGCGCCCGCGAGGCGCGCGGCTCAAGACCTACTCGTCGCGGCAAGTGGCCGTTGCGGCGGGCAGCCACCCCGAACGCGCCACAGCAATAGGAGGAGTTCAACATGGAGCGCATTCGTACGCCGTGGGCGGTCATCGTCGCCCTGCTGGCGCTCACGCTCGCCTTCGCCGCCTGCGGCGACGACGACGAGGAGCCCACCGCCGGTGGCGCGAACACGACGGCCGCTGCCGCCGGCGACGGCGAGATCAAGCGCGGCTTGAAGTTCGTCTCGATGCCCAAGCAGCTCGGCAACCCCTACGAGGAGATCGAGCACGGCGGCTTCGAGGAGGCCGTCAAGGAGCTCGGCGGCACGCACGAGCTCGTCGGCCCGACCGATGCCTCGGCCTCGTCGCAGGTTCCGCTGATCAACTCGACGATCCAGAAGCGGCCCGACGTGCTCGGGATCGCCGGCAACGATCCCAACGCCGTCGCACCGGCGCTGCGCAACGCCGCCAAGCGCGGCATCGACGTCGTCGCCTTCGACTCCGACGTGGCGCCCGACGCGCGCAAGATCTTCGTCAACCAGGCCTCGTCGGAGCAGATCGGCCGCGACCAGGTGAAGATCCTCGCCGAGCAGATCGGCGAAGAGGGCGAGATCGCGATCCTCTCGGCCACGGCGAACGCGACGAACCAGAACACCTGGATCAAGTTCATGCGCGAGGAGCTGAAGAACTACCCGAACATGAAGCTCGTCAAGGTCGCCTACGGCGACGACGACGACCAGAAGTCCTTCCAGGAGACGCAGGGCCTGCTGCAGGCCTATCCCAACCTCAAGGGCATCATCTCGCCCACGACCGTCGGCATCTCGGCAGCCGCCCGCTACCTGTCGTCGTCGGACAAGAAGGGCGAGGTCGCGCTGACCGGGCTCGGCACGCCGAACCAGATGCGCAAGTTCGTCAAGGACGGGACGGTCACGGAGTTCGCCCTGTGGAACCCCGCGGACGTCGGCTACCTGGCGGCGTACGCAGGGGCGGCCCTGGCCTCGGACCTCATCACCGGCAAGGAGGGCGAGAAGTTCAAGTCCGGCAAGCTCGGCGAGCACACGGTCGGCAAGAACGGCGAGGTCATCCTCGGCCCGCCGACCCGGTTCAACAAGGAAAACATCGACGAGTTCGACTTCTAGTCGTGGTCGATGTGACGATCGACCCGGTCGTCGCCGGCACCCGGCCCGCGCCTCGCGCGCGGGTCGGGACGCTCGGCATCGGGCTGGAGGCGTACTGGCCGCAGTTCGCGGGCCTGAAGGAGCGCATCGAGGGCTACCAGCGGCGGGTGGAGGAGCGCATCGCGCAGCTCGGCGGGGAGGTCGTCAGCGCGGGGCTCGTGGACACCGCGCCGAAGGCCCGCACGGCGGGCGACCTGTTCGCCGGCGCGCAGGTCGACGTGCTCTTCTGCCACGCGGTCACCTACGCCACCTCGAGCCAGGTCCTGCCGGCACTGCAGGCGGCCGGCGTCCCCGTCGTGCTGCTCGGCCTGCAACCGACGCCGACGCTGGACTACGCCAACACCGACACCGGTGAGTGGCTCGCCAACTGCGCCGCCTGCTGCGTGCCGGAGATCGCCGGCGCCTGCACGCGCGCCGGCATCCCCTACGACACCGTCGCGGGCACGATCGACGACGACGAGCGCGCATGGACGAGGATCGCGGCCTGGGTCCGCGCCGCCGGCGCCGCCCGCGCGCTGCGCCGCTCGCGCATCGGCTTCCTCGGGCACACGTATCCCGGGATGCTCGACATGTACACCGACTTCACGGCCGTGCACGCGCAGGTCGGCGCGCATGTCGAGGTGCTCGAGATCGACGACCTCGCCGTGCGGACCGCGGCGGCCACCGAGGAGGAGATCGCGGTCAAGCAGGACGAGATCCGCTCGATGTTCGCGTTCGCCGATCCGTCCGGCGACCCGATCGCGGGGCCGATCACGCCCGAGCAGCTCGCGTGGTCGGCGCGCGTCGCGGCCGGCCTCGACCGGCTCGTCGGCGACTTCGACCTCGACGGCCTGACCTACTACTACCGCGGCGCGGACGGCAACGAGGCCGAGCAGCTGGGCGCCGGCGTCATCGTGGGCAACTCGCTGCTCACCGCGCGCGGCGTCATCACCTCCGGCGAGGGCGACCTGAAGACGAACATCGCCCAGCTCGTCCTGGACCGGCTCGGCGCCGGCGGCCCGACGAGGGGCGGCAGCAGCCGGAACACGAGGTTGGCCAGGCCGACGGCCAGGATCAGGTCGCCGAAGGAGACGACCTCGCGCAGGGCGGGCACGGGGATGATGTCGCTGAGCAGGACGAGGCGGTGCTCGGGTGCACGCCATTTCCGGGGAGGTTCGAGGTCGATGCGGGGCAGTTCCTCCTCCCGGGCCACGCCGGCCGCCACCACGGCTTCCTCGTCCACCGGCATGGCGCCGTTGACCACCAGGACGGCGGCGTTGCAGAGCAGGCCCACCAGCACGACCGCCATCCCCCGCAGCCGCAGGTTGGCGGCGGCGAAGACGACCAGGCCGGCGTAGGCGGCGAGCACAGGGCCGAGAGCCAGGGCACCGGAGGCGTCGAGCCACGCCGGTGCCCGGTAGACGAGCACGGCGACGACCAACAGCGCCGGCCAGCGCACGGGAGCCAGGGGGATGTCCCGGAGCCGGCGCCTGACCACGAGGGCCACGAGGCCGGAGGCGAGGCCCAACAGGAGGGCGACGATGGTCACCCGCATCAGCGGGCGCGCTCCCGGGGGGTGGACATGGCGGTGGCCGGCGAGCGCCGGAGCTCAGTGGAGCGCGAGGGCAAGGGGCGTGGCGCTAGCGGGCGGGGGTGCGGCCGCGCTCGATGAGGTAGACGATCAGGGCGGCGCCGAGGATGCCGAGGAGGAAGCCGTAGCGCCCACCCAGGAGGAAGTAGCCCACCGCTCCTCCGAGAAACGACCCCCCGATGCCGACCAGGATGGTCTGG
>JAHWJM010000092.1 GCA_019348435.1 Actinomycetota bacterium | reverse complement strand
CGAGGTGCCGGTGGAACTGCAGATCACGCCCGACCGCGACGCTCGGCTGGCGGAGCAGGCCGCGCGGATCGGCACCGGCGCGGTCGCGCGGCTGCTGGATCTGCTGGCGGCCGCGATGGACGCGACGAAGAACGGCTCGGATGCGCGCACCCAGCTCGAGCTCGCGCTCGTGAAGGCGGCCGCGCCGGCGATCGACCCGTCGACACAGGCGCTGCTGCAGCGCATCGAGCGCCTCGAGGCGGCGCTGCGGGGTGCGGTCGCCGCGCCGGATGCCATCGCGGAATCTCCGACGCCGCCCAGCCAACCGGCGCCTGCCCCGGACTCGCCGGCGCCGGATCCCGCGCCCGCCCCCGAGGCGCCGCAGCCGCCGAACTCACCGCCGGCGGGCGCCGTTGCGGTGGCCGCGCCGGTCGCACTCGAGCTCGAGAGCCTGCGCGCCGTGTGGCCCGCCGTGCTCGAGGAGCTCAAGAGCTCGGGCAACACGATCTGCGCGCACCGGCTCGCCGACGCGCAACCGGTCGCCGTCGACGGCACCCACGTGACCGTCGCCTTCTCCCCCGCGGCCGAAAGCGCCGATTACAACATGCGCAAGGCCGACGGCGACGAGGACCGCGCCTGCGTCGCCGAGGCGATCCGAACGCTCACCGGCGGCCTCAAGCCGCAGATCGCCTACGTGCTCGGCGAGGAGGCTGCCGACGTCGCCGAAGCGGCGCCCGTGCCCACCGACAGCGAGTGGGTCGAGCGCTTCGTGGCAGAGTTCGATGCCGAGGAGATCCACCCAGAGAGCGAGGCGAGCTGATGCCCCCCCAGCCGAACATGAACCAGATGCTCAAGCAGGTCCAGAAGATGCAGGCCGACATGGTGAAGGCCCAGGAGGCCCTCGCCAACGAGACGATCGAGGCTTCGGCCGGCGGCGGCATGGTGACCGTGACGATCACCGGCGCGCTGGAGGTCAAGGACATCGTCATCGCCCCCGACGCGATCGATCCCGAGGATCCCGAGCTGCTGCAGGACATGGTCCTGGCCGCGGTCAACGAGGCGATCCGGCAGGCCCAGGAGCTCGCCGCCACGCGGATGGGCGGCCTGACCGGCGGGATGGACCTCGGCGCGCTGGGCGGCCTGGGCCTCTAAGGGCGGCCCAGCGCGCTTGTACGCTCCACCGATCCACCGGCTGATCACCGAGCTCGGCAAGCTGCCGGGCGTCGGCGCGCGCACGGCCCAGCGCCTGGCCCTGCACATCCTGCGCGCCTCGCCGCAGGACGCTGCCGCGCTCGCCGAGTCGATCCGTGAGGTCAAGGAGCGCATCGGCCTGTGCGAGGTCTGCTTCAACTTCGCCGACGGTCCGCGCTGCCGGATCTGCGCCGACGAACGCCGTGACGCAGGCGTCATCTGCGTCGTCGAGGAGGCCGGCGACGTCATCCCGGTCGAGCGCACGCACGAGTTCCAGGGCCGCTACCACGTGCTCGGCGGCGCGCTGTCGCCGATCGACGGCGTCGATCCCGACGACCTGAAGATCGCCGAACTCTACCGGCGCGTCAGCGATCCGGGCGAGCCGGTCCGCGAGGTCGTCCTGGCGACGAACTCCACGACGACCGGCGAGGCGACGGCGCTGCACATCGCCGACACCCTGCGCGAGCGCTCGCCGGACGTCGTCGTCACGCGGCTGGCCAGCGGACTGCCGGTCGGCGGCGACCTCGAGTACGCCGACGAGGTGACGCTCGGCAAGGCGTTCGCCGGACGCCGGCGGCTGTAGTCCGGGCTCAGCGCTCGACGCGCACCGGCTCGCGGGTGCCGCGCGTGAACCGGCGCAGCGCGGCGATCCGCTCGAGCGCTTCGACGATGCGCCCGGGGCCCAGCGCGCCGGAGCGCACAGCGGCGACGACGGCGCGGTAGGCCTGGTCCTGCTGCGCGCGCCCGCCGGGGATGACGAGCATGTCGACACCGGCCTTCAGCGCGGCGACGGCGGCCTCCCCGACATCGCCGCCGGCCGTCGCCGTCGTCGCGACGAGGTCCGCCGACATGATCGTGCCCTCGAAGTCCAGGCGATCGCGCAGCTCCTTGACCGCGTCGGGCAGCAGGGTCGCCGGCGTCACGCCGTCGAAGGCGACGTAGATCGCGTTTGACATCTGCATCGCGGGGGCGCGGTCGGCGCCGCTGGCGACGGCTGCGAAGGGCTTCATATGGCTCTCGCGCAGATCGTCGAGTGACAGCCCGACAGGCGCCGGCCCGGCGTTGGGGTCCTGCGACGCTGCGCCGGTACCCGGGAAGGGCCCGACGACCGCCGCGACGCCCGCGGCGTTGTGCTGCGCGACCGTCGCCTTGACGGCGCTGGCGACCTTGTCCGGCGCATCCGAGAACGCGCGGCCCTGGCCGGGGCCGCCCGCGACGGCCACGTCGGCGTTGGGCGCGAGGTTCACGCCGACGCCGAGCGCCTTGAGCTGCTCCGCCGTCGTCCGCGCGCTGTTGGCGATCGCCTCACGGCTGCCCTCGCCGACGTCGACCTGGCCGTCCGGCGCGAGGTTGCCGAAGGCGTTGAACTCGCCGCCCTCCTGCTGGGCGGCCACGAGCGGCGCCGGATGGCCGGCCGCGCGCGCGACCTCCTGGATCTTCGAGGTCAGGCCCGAGAGCTGCTGGGGCTGCTCGTAGTTGGCCTGCGTGAGCAGGATGGCGCCGTAGGGCCGGGCGGCGAGACGCTCGAAGAACGCGGTGTCGCGCAGCTTGCCGCGAAAGCCGACGAGGAACAGGCCGGCGACGGGATCGGCGGGCGCGCGGCGCAGCTCGTCCTCGGTCGGCGGCGCGGGATCAGATCCGGTGCGGCGCGACTCGACGCGGGCGCCGAGCACGGGGGCCAGCGTGTCGAGCAGGGTTCCGCCGCCGCCCGCGGCGCCCTCGTCGCCGAAGCGCGAGCCGGCCGCGAGGGTCGGCTCATCGTCGTCGCCGCCGCGCAGGAAGATCGCGTACACCGCGCCGCCGAGCACGAGCAGTGCCGCGACGGCGACGGCGGCCAGGCGCGCCTGCGGCGAGAGCCTGCTCATCCGCACCAGCTACCCTCGGGTTCGCCCATGCCCGGAACGGTCGTCATGAAATTCGGTGGAACCTCGGTGGCCGACGCCGAGCGGCTCAAGCGGGCCGCTGTGCGGATCGTCGCCAAGCGCGAGGCGGGCAACCGCGTGGTCGCCGTGCTCAGCGCGCGCGGCAAGACGACGGACTTTCTCATCGCCGAGGCGCAGGAGATCTCGTCGCACCCCGACCCGCGGGAGATGGACATGCTGCTGTCGACGGGCGAGCGCCAGTCATGTGCGTTGTGCGCGATGGCGATCAACGACCTTGGGCACCGAGCGATCTCCCTGACCGGTTCACAGGCCGGGATCGTGACAGACACGTCGCACACGAAGGCGCGCATCCTAGATGTCCGCGCCGATCGGATCCGTCAGGGTCTCGACGAGGATGCGATCGTGCTCGTCGCCGGCTTCCAGGGGGTGTCGACGACCAAGGACGTCACGACGCTCGGCCGCGGCGGCTCGGATACGACCGCGGTGGCCCTTGCGGCGGCGATCGGCGCAGAGATCTGCGAGATCTACACCGACGTCGCCGGCGTCTTCAGCGCCGACCCGCGGATCGTCCCCGACGCGCGCAAGCTGCCCGTCGTGTCCTTCGAGGAGATGCTCGAGATGTCGGCCTCCGGGGCCGGCGTCCTGCAGCTGCGCTCCGTCGAGTACGCCCGCAACCACGGGGTTCGGATCCACTGCCGGTCGAGCTTCACCGATGAGCCGGGTACCGTTGTCGTTGGAGAAGAGGAGACCGTGGAACAGCCGCTGATCACCGCCGTCACGCATTCGACCGAGGAAGCCCGCGTCACGCTCATGGGCGTCCCCGACACGCCGGGCATTGCGGGCCGGATCATGAACGCGCTCGCCGAGGCGCACGTCAACATCGACATGATCATCCAGAACGAGCCCGTCTCCGAGGGGGCGGGGGCCGACATGTCGCTCACCGTCCCCCGCAGCGACCTGCCAGATGCGCGTCTCGCGCTCGCGCCACTCGCCGAGGAGCTCGGCCTCGCGATCCAGAGCGACGAGGCCATGGGCAAGGTCTCGGTCGTCGGCGCGGGCATGAAATCCCATCCCGGCGTCGCCGCCAAGGTCTTCACGGTGCTCGGCGCCGAAGGCGTGAACATCGAGATGATCTCGACGTCGCCGATCAAGATCTCGTGCGTGATCTCGGGCGAGGCCGTGCCGGGCGCCGTGCGGGCGCTGCATGCCGCGTTCGAACTGTCGGGTGAGGGCACGATCCGCACCGAGCGGCCGTTCGGGGAGTTCGTATGAGCGCTGCTTCTTCTGGCGATCTGCGCGTCGCCGTCGTCGGCGCCACCGGCGCGGTCGGCACCGTGATGCTGCGCCTGCTGCGCGATCGGCGCTTTCCCGCGTCGGAGATCGTCCCGTTCGCGTCCGAGCGGTCGGTCGGGCGTGAGCTCGACGGCGGGCTGGTCGTCGCTGCGCTCGACGACGAGACGATCCAGGGCTTCGACGTCGCGTTGTTCTCCGCGGGCGCGACGCGCTCGCGCGAGTGGGCGCAGCGGTTCGTCGACGCCGGTGCGGTCGTCGTCGACAACTCCAGCGCCTTCCGGATGGTCGACGAGGTGCCGCTCGTCGTCTCCGAGGTGAACCCGGAGGCGCTGGATGCGCACAACGGGATCGTCGCCAACCCCAACTGCACGACGATGGTCGCGATGCTGCCGCTGAAGGCGCTGCACGACGCGTTCGAGCTGCGCGAAATGGTCGCCACGAGTTACCAGGCCGCGGGCGGTGCAGGGCAGAAGGGCATCGACGAGCTGGAGGCCCAGGTCGCGCCGCTGGCCTCCGACGTCGGGCAGCTGTGCGACGACGGCGCGGCGGCGGCGGCCAAGGTAACGCCCACGGTCCACGCTGCGACCTTGGCGTTCAACGTCGTGCCGCTGCTGGGCACGCTCGGCGATGACGGTCACACCGACGAGGAGCGCAAGCTGCGCGACGAGTCGCGCAAGATCCTGGGGCTGCCCGACCTCGCCGTATCGCCGCTGTGCGTGCGCGTGCCCGTGATGGTCGGCCACGGCGTCGCGGTGCGGGCGGTCTTCGCGCGCGAGCCGGATCTCGAGCGTGCGCTGGAGGTCTTGTCGGCGTTCCCGAACCTCGTCGTCGACGACGTCCCGACGCCGCTCGAATATGCCGGCCGTGACGAGGTCGCCGTGGGTCGCGTGCGCCGCGATCTCGGCAACCCGCGTGCCCTGAACTTCTTCGTCGTCGGCGACAACCTGCTCAAGGGAGCGGCACTCAACACCGTGCAGCTCGCCGAGGCGCTGCTCGAGCGCGGCCTCGTCGGCGCGCGCGCTTCCGCGGCGTAGGGCGGTTGGCGCGCACGGTGCGCGCGGTTCGTGAAGAAGCAGCGATGAACGTGTGCCAGTTCAGGCGCTGCGGGCGATTACGCGAGGCTCGGCGCGGATGCTGCGCACGTGCCCCAATCGCACGAACAACTGCCGGGTCGCGCAGGTCGTCTCGTCGTGCCGTCACAACTGCACGTATGCCACGCAGTAGTGACAGAGATCCGTGGAGCCGACCGCGATCCGGCAGTTGTTCATGTGGATCTTCTGATCGGACGCGTCGCCGCCCGCCAGCACGGCGTCGTGACGTCCGCGCAACTCTCGGCCCTCGGACTCAGCCGCGGAGCACTCGCGCATCGGATCCGTCGCGGTCTTCTGCATCCGATGCACCGCGGCGTCTACCTCTGGGGTCCTCCAGAGCCGTTTTCGCGCGAGCTCAGGCCGCGGTCCTCGCGTGCGGCGAGGACGCGCTGATCAGCCACGCCCCGGCGGCGACGCTGCAGGGCTTCGGATCGCGTTCCATCGGAGCGTTCGATGTCACGATTCCGGGGCGACGTGTGCGGGTGCGTGGCCTGCGGACGCACGAGGGTGCCGTTCCGGCGGGCGAGTGCCGGGTCGTCGCGGGTATCCGCGTGACGTCGCCGGCCCGCACGCTGCTGGACATGGCACCATCGCTGACCGCGCGTGAGCTCGCCGACGCCGTCGAGCAGGCGCAGGTCAAGCGCCTCGTGACGAAGCGCGACATCAGCGCCACGCTCGACCGGGCGGGGGCGCGCGCTGGTGTTCGTGCTCTTCGCGCGGTGCTCGACGAGCCGGCGTTCACTCGCTCGCGCGCCGAGCGGCGCGTCGTCGCGCTCCTGCGCGCGGCGAAGCTTCCGCAGCCGGAGTTCAACGCCCATCTCGCAGGCTACGAACTCGATGCGCTCTGGCGGCGCGAGCGTGTCGTGCTGGAGTTCGACTCCTACGCGTTCCACGCGACGAGGGGCGCCTTCAGGCGCGACCGCCGCAAGTCGGCCGATCTCGAGCGCAGCGGGCACGTCGTGCTCCGCACGACCTGGCACGAGCTCACGGAGGAGTCTCACGCGCTGGTCGCGCGCACGGCTGAAGCGCTGGCTCGCTCGGCGCCACGAAGCTGAGCGCGGGACGCACAGCGCTCACCGGCCAACCGGCCGGTGGGCGCGGCGCTACCTGCCTCGTCGATCGATCGGTTCAGGTCGCCGGATACGCCGGCAGCGACCCGTCGATGCCGAGCTTGTCCTTGGCGCCGTCAAGCGTGTCGGACACGACCTTCGCGGCCTCCGGGTCGGCGTCCTCCGCGAACGCGGCCTCGATCGTCTTCTGGTCGGCGTCGGAGAGCTCGCCGATCAGGCCCCACGAGAACGCGAGACCCTCGGAGCGCGCCTTCGCATCGTCCCTGGCCGCCTCGACGGCGTACTTCTTGACCGCCAGCGCGAACACGCGGTTCATCGCGCCGCGCCCGTCCTGCGCCGCGGCATCGAGCGCCGCCGCGTCCTTGGCCTCGACGGCGTCACGGGCCGCCTCGATGGCGGCGAGGACGTCGTTGCCGAGATCGTGCTCGCCAAGGCCGAAGTCCTTCGCGCGCTTCGCGGCGGTCGCCCCGACGCCCTCGCCATCGGCGTCGTAGTAGGCCCAGACCTCGTCGACGTTGTGCACTGCGCCCTCCTGCGGATCGAGCTCGCCGGCTGCGAGCTTCTCCTTCGCACCGCCGAACTCGTCGAGCGCGTGGACCTTGAGCGTCACGGTCATGCCCTTGTCGATCAGCTGGCCGCGCTGCTCGTCGGTGAGGCCGGCCGCGATGCCGGTGCCGGCGAACGCCGCATCCACGTGCTTGCCGACGGGATGCTTCTCGACGAAGCTCGCGAGCGTGCGCTTCGTGCCGTCGCCCTCGACGGAGTTCCTGCCCTTCGACCAGATCTGTCCGGCGGCCTTGTAGTCCGGCTTCGCGCCGGCCTGCTCGGGCTCGAGCAGCGCGCGGATCTCCGCGACGTCCTTGCCGATCGCTGCGTTGCCACTGACGTCCGACGTCGGCGTGTAGCTCGCCGCCGCGGTGACCTTCGCCGTCGCCGCAGCGGGTGCGCCCGTCGCGGCGTCGTCGTCCGCCGAGCCGCATCCCGCAAGCAGCAACCCGCTCGCCGCAGCAGCGGCGATCCATCGCAACATCGTCATCCCCCTGATCGCATGAAAGGCCTCCCTCACCGCCCCGATGGTATTAGGGCGGCCTAATTAGGTGAGCCTAACCAGCTTTGGGAGCAAACGCAACCGTCGTGCGCTCATTGCCCTTGCGGTGGAACGTCGGCGTCCTACAACGGCCCGCGCGGATAACTCCCGCCACGGGCCAGCTCGCGCCGCCCCTTGACGCCCAGCTTGCGAAAGACGCTGCTTGCATGCGTGCGAACCGTCTCGATGCTGACCGACAGCGCCATCGCGATCTCGGCGTTGGAGCGCCCGAGCTGGAGCTGGTCGAGCACCTCGGCCTCGCGCGGCGTCAGGACGTCGGGCAGCAGCGGCGCGCCCGGGGTGGCAGGCGTCGCGTGCGGCAGCACGTGCAGCCCGCGCGAAGCGAGATGGATCGTGTTGAGCACGTCGCGGCCCTCGACGCGCTTGCCGAGGCACGCCGTCGCACCGAGCGCGAGCAGCTGGGCGCACTCGCCGGGAGTCGGATGATTGGCGAGCACGACGAGCCGGGTGTCCGGATGGTCGGCCGTCAGCCGCCGGATCTCGGCGGGTGCGCGCAGCGTGCCGAAGTTCAGGAGCGCGACGCGCGGCGCGTGCTCGGCGATGGCCGCGGACAGGTCGGCGAGCGGCACGTCAGCGGCGACCACCCGCAGGTTCGGGTCATCGGCGATGAGGCTTCGCAGCCCGGCGCCGACCAGGTCCTCGAAGCGTGCGAGCACGACGGTGACCGGGCGCGAGTCAGCCATACGTGCCTGTATCGGCAGACCGGCCCCCGAGGGTGAGCGCCGCTCACCCGAAGATCACCCCGCGCGGGGGACGAGCGGCGCTCGGCGATCGGCGAGGATGCTGTCGGCAGGGAGCGCAGGGGAGGAGCCTCGTCGGGGGGCACAACAGGGGTACGACGGAGAAGGGGCCGACGGGCCCCTTCTTCCTGTGGGCGCTCGGCGTCGTGCCTCGATCGCGCGCGCAGCCGCTCAAGTGACCGCGGGGACGCCGCGATCTCGCGCAGCCGCTCAGGCGTCGGGATCGCGCGGCGGCTC
>JAHWJM010000091.1 GCA_019348435.1 Actinomycetota bacterium | reverse complement strand
CGCGTCGAGCCGAGCACCGAGCACTCGACCTCGATGCCGCGGCTCATCGCCTCGACGATGACGCACGGGTCGTGCACGAACGCCGCGTCGAGCGCCCCGGCGAGCTCCTGCTCGGCGACGACCTTGGCGATGCCGACCGACGATCCCAGCCGTGCCGGCTTGACGAAGACCGGCAGCCCGAGCGCGGCGAGATCGGCGAGCACGGCGTCGCGCTCGTCCTCCCACCGCGCGGCACGGATCCCGGCGTAGGCGACCTGCGCGATGCCGGCCCGCGCCAGGAGCTCCTTGGCGACGACCTTGTCGAGGCAGACGGCGGAGGCCAGCACGCCGGACCCGACGTAGGGCACGTCGAGCAGCTCGAGCAGCCCCTGCACCGTGCCGTCCTCGCCGAAGGGGCCGTGCAGCACGGGGAAGGCGACGTCGGCGCCGAGCAGGCCGCGACCCGGCGACAGCGCGAGCTCCGCGCCGCCGTGATGCCACGTGCCGTCGCGCTCGAGGCGCACCTCGAGGACCTCGTGGCCACCATCGCGCAGGCCTGCGGCCACGCTCTCGCCGCTCGCCAGCGAGACGTCGTGCTCGGAGGAGCGCCCGCCGCAGAGGACCGCCACGCGCATCGGCTGCCCCGCGGTCGCGCTCACTACGGGGCCGGCGTGGGCGTCGTCGCCGAGGGGGCGGGAGGGGGCCTGGGCGGCGGGCGCGGCGGCGGATCGGTCGCGGGCTCGAAGCGCCCGACGCTGATCGTGACCGTCGAGCCGCGCTCGACCTTGCCGCCGCCCGGCGACGGCGACTGCTCGACCACGCGCCCGTCCTGGGATTCGGAGTCGACGATGACGTCCTCGGGGACGACCTCGAAGCCGGCGCCGGACAACGTCTTCGTCGCCGCGTTCTGCGACCGGCCGACGACATCCGGCACCTCGATCTGCGTCGGCTCGACGGCGACGGTCAATCGCACGGTCGCGCCGCGCTGCAGCCGGCCCCGCGCGGGATCCTGCGCGATCACGGTGCCGGGCTTGGCCTCGTCGTCCTCCTTCTCCTGCACCGCGACCTCGAAGCCGTCGAGCATGTTGCGCGCCTGCTCGGTGGTCTTGCCGACGACGTTGGGCACCGGCAGCGTCTCCGGCCCGGTGGACACCTCGATCTCCACGACCTGACCGGCCCGCTGCAGGTCGCCGCCGTCGGGCGTCTGGGAGATGACCCGGTTGATCCTGACGGTGGCGGAGGCGGCCTTCGTCTCCCGGACCTCAAAACCGGCGGCGGTCAGCGTGCGGCGGGCGGTGATGCGGCCGTCGCCGACGACGTCCGGCACCGTGACGATCGATGGGCCCTCGGAGACCGTGATCGTCACGGTCGAGCCCTCGTCGGCAACGGTGCCGCCCTGCGGGTCCTGCCCGATGACGGTGTTGCGTGGCTTGTCGGAGTTGTCACGCACGGCCTCGACCTCGAAGCCCTCGCTCTGCAGCCGGTTCGTGGCGACGGAGATCGAGCTGCCGACGACGGGGGGCACCGCCACGCGGTTGGGCGACAGGACGGACACGAGCAGCAGGACGAGCCCGAGCAGCGCCAGCGCACCGAGCAGGATCCAGGGCCAGCGCTTGCGCGGCGACCGGCGGGGCGGCGGCGGTGCGACCACCTCGCGGCGCTCGTCGCCCGGTGCAACGGCGGGATAGACGCCGGTCGGCGGTGGTGGCGGCGCGGCCGGCGGTGGTGGCGGCGGGGGCGGCGCCATGACGCCGCCGGCGCCGCCGACCGCGGCCGCCGTGGGCAGCGCCGCCGCCGCGGCCTCGGCAGCGGCGATCGCGCGCGGCGACGGGATCCGCGAGGCCGCGGCATCGAGCGCCGCGATGAACTCGTCGGCGTCGGCGAAGCGCTCGCGCGGCTCCTTCGCGAGCGCGCGCAGCACGACGGACTCGAGCTCGGGCGTGACGCGCGGGCTGTGCCGGCTCGGTGGCACCGGCGCCTCGGAGACCTGCTTGAGCGCGATCGTCACCGCGGATTCGGCCTCGAACGGGACGCGGCCGGTGAGCAGCTCGTAGAGGATGATCCCGATCGAGTAGAGGTCCGAGCGCGCGCCGACGGCGTGGCCCTGGGCCTGCTCGGGCGACAGGTACTGCGCCGTGCCGAGGATCGAGCCCGTCTGCGTCATGTCCGATGCGCCCGCGCGGGCGATGCCGAAGTCCGTCACCTTCGCGCGGCCCTCGTCGTCGACGATGACGTTCTGCGGCTTGAAGTCGCGGTGGATGATTCCGCGGCGGTGCGCGAAGCGCGCGGCGCGCAGGATCTGCACCGTCAGGTCGACGGCCTGCTGGGGATCGAGCGGACCGTCCTCGACGACGATCTGCTTCAGCGTGCGCCCGGAGACGAACTCCATCGCGATGTACGAAGTGCCGTTCCACTCGCCGCGGTCATAGACCCCGACGACGTGCTGGTGGGCGAGCCCTGCCGCCGATGACGCCTCGC
This sequence comes from Actinomycetota bacterium, assembly GCA_019348435.1. GTDB lineage: Bacteria > Actinomycetota > Thermoleophilia > Solirubrobacterales > Solirubrobacteraceae > CADCVQ01. Next base: position 6,175 of record JAHWJM010000091.1, on the reverse strand, counting down.
GCTTGAAGCGCTCGACGAACTCCTCGTCGGCCGCGAAGCGCTCGTGGAGGATCTTCAGCGCGACCTTGCGCCCGAGCTGCATGTCCACGGCGCAGTACACCTCGGCCATCCCGCCCGAGCCGAGGTGGGCGCTGATCTCGTAGCGGTCGTCGATGACCGCACCGTCCTCGAGTTGCCTCATCGCGAGCGCCAGCCTTGCGCAGTCATCGCAGCAGCGACTCCATTACCTGCTTGGCAATCGGCGCGGCGTCCGTGCCGCCCTGGGCACCGACGAGGTTCTCGAGCGTCACGGCGATCGCCACCTTCGGCTTCGAACGCGGGGCGAAGCCCACGAACCAGGGCTGGTTGATCCGCTGCGCGATGTTCAGCTCGGCCGTACCCGTCTTGCCGGCGACCTCGATGCCCTGCAGCGCGGCGGCGGTGCCGGTGCCCTCGCGCACGACGTTGGACATCATCTGGGTGAGCTGAGCGGCGCTCGTCTGCGAGATCACGCGCTGGGCCTTCACGGGCTCGATGCGCTCGACGGTGCGCCCGTCGGCGTCGACGATCCGGCTCGTGAGGCGCGGCTGCATCCGCATGCCGCCGTTGGCCACGGTGGCGACGACGGTGGCCATCTGCAGCGGCGTCACCCGCAGGCGCTCCTGGCCGATCGCGACGCGGCCGATGTCGACGCGGCCGGAGTCCACCGCGATCGGCTCCTGCTTCTCGGCGTCGTAGACGCCGCTGGGGAGCATCTGCCCGTCCGGATAGTCCAGCGGCGGGTCGCTGCCGAAGCCGAAGCGGTTCATGTACCTCGCGTACGTGTCGTCGCCGAGCCGCTCGGCGACCTGGGCCCAGACGGTGTTGACGGAGTTCGTGAGCGCTGTCGTCAAGGTGATCGACCCGAACTGGGCGTTGGAGAAGTTGCTCAGCGGTACACCCGAGACGTCGATCGGTGACTTGCCGACCACCTGCGATTCGGGGGTGAACTCGCCGCTGTCGAGCGCGGCGGCGGCGGTGACGACCTTCATCGTCGACCCCGGCACGTAGCCCGCCTGCGTGGCGCGGTTGAACAGCGGGGAGTTGTCCTGGCGGTTGAGCCGCTCGAAGACGTCCTCGTCGCGCAGCGCGCTGGGGTCATAGCCCGGGGTGCTGGCCATCACGCGGACCTTGCCGGTGGCCGGCTCGATCGCGACGACCGACCCGCGGCGATCGCCGAGGGCGTCGAGCGCGATCTTCTGGGCGGCCGGATCGAGGTTCGTGACGACGTTGTCGCCGACCTTGCGGTTGCCCCTGAGGCCGTCGACGATCGACGTCAGCTCGTCCTTCTCGCCCGCCAGCGCATCGTTGCGCGAGCGCTCGAGCCCCGCGCGGCCGATCGTCAGCGCGTAGTCGTAGCCGAGCGCGTGCGAGAAGCGCTCGGCAGCCGGCGTGTAGCGGCGGCGGTAGATGTCGTCGTCGCCCTTGACCGAGCGCGCGAGCAGCGACCCGTCGCGGGCGCGGATGACGCCCCGCTTGACAAGCGCCTGCTTGATCAGCGGGCGCTTGTTGAGGGCGTTCTCGCGGTACTCCTCGGCCTTGATGACGGTGTTGTAGCTCGTCATCGCCGCGAGCGCCCCGAACAGCACGAGCACGAGCACGAACAGCTTGAGGATCGGGGCGTTCACGCCACGGCCTCTCGTCGCGCGCGGTCGGAGACGAGCAGCAGCAGTGCCAGGAGGATGAAGTTCGCCACGATCGAGGACCCACCGTAGGAGATGAAGGGCAGCGTCACGCCGGTCAGCGGGATGAGCTTCGTGACGCCGCCGACGATGACGAAGACCTGCAGCGCGAGCACGGCGGTCAGGCCTGTCGCCAGCAGCTTGGAGAACGAATCGGTTGCGAGCATCGCGGTCTTGAAGCCGCGCTCGATGATCAACAGATAGACGAGCAGCACCGCCACCGCACCCATCAGGCCGAGCTCGTCGGTGATGACCGCGTAGATGAAGTCCGTGTGGGCGGCCGGCAGCAGCGGCGTCTCGTTGCCCAGGCGGATGAGCGCCTGGCCGAAGCCCTGGCCGAAGAAGCCGCCGTCGGCCTGCGTGAAGATCGACTGCGCGACCTGGTAGCTGCCGCCGATCTCCTGGTTGTAGAGCTCGGGGTCGAACGGATGCAGCCACGCGTCGACGCGACTTTCGATCGTCGGGCGGATCGCGTAGAGCACGCGCGCCCCGAGCGCGAACAGCGCCAGCCCGATGAGGACGAACGAGATCCGGTTCGTCGCGACGTAGACGAGCGCGAGAAAGCCGCCGAAGAACATGAGCGACGAACCGAGGTCCTGGATGACGAACAGCAGCCCCATCGCCGTCCCCCACACGGCCAGCAGCGGGCCGAGGTGCTTGAGCGGCGGAAACGTGATCCCGGCGAAGCGGCGCGCGCCGACGACGAGCACCTGGCGCGTGTCGCGCAGGTAGGAGGCCAGGAAGATGACGATCGCGATCTTCGCGAGCTCCGCGGGCTGAAAGGAGATCGGGCCGAGGCTGAAGGACAGGTAGGCGCCGTTCGTCGGGCTGCCCAGCCGCGGCAGCAGCAGCAGGACGATGCCGCCGAGCGCGATGACGTAGCGGTAGCGCTCGAGCACGCGATGGTCGTGACGCAGCGCGAGGATCGTCGCGGTGAAGAAGAGCAGGCCGACGACGAACCACTTCGCCTGATCGCGCGCCAACTGCTCGTCGAGGCGGTAGAGCACGACGAGGCCGAAGCACGCCAGGACCGCGACGAGGGCGAACAGGTACGGGTCGGCATCGGGCAACGTCATGCGCAGGACGAGGTGCGCGGCGAGACAGAGCGCGAGGAAGATCAGCCCGTAGGTCAGCGACAGGTCCGACAGCAGCTCGTCGCGCTGGATGAAGACGGCGGCGAACCCCGCCGTCAGCAGCAGCGACGCCGGGATCAGCGCAAAGAGCTCGCGGTTGCGGGCGCTCATCGCTGCGCGCGATCACTCATCGTGAGGGGCGTGGCAGACGGCATCGTCGGCTCGCTCTACGAAGCGATGCGGCCGCGCTCGAGCTCGCGGACGAGGTCGGAGGCATCGTCGTGGGAGCGCAGCGTGTGGTCGACGAGCTGCTCGCGACGGCGGACGGGCAGCGACTCGATCGGCACCCCCGAGACATAGTTGACCGTGAAGAGGTCGACGCCGGCGGGCAGCGTGTACGGCAGCCCGCGGTAGAGCGTCACGAAGCCCTCCTCGTTCGTGCCGACGAAGTAGACGGCGGCGTTGGCGCTGTAGGCGCCGAAGCCGACCGGGATGAGGATCAGGGCGACGATCGCGAAGACCTTCGCCAGCCGCCGGCCGCGGCCCTTCTGGGTGGCTGCGGCCGGCGCCACGGCGGCGCCGCTGGGAGTCAGCCGCCGCCTCTGCGTCGCAGACGACGCGGCGGCCGCGGTCGCAGGCGCGGCGGACGGCGCCTCCGTGGCCCGCACCGCGGCGGCCGGCGACGCCTCCGCGATCGCCGTGCGGACGTCGGCGGTGCTCATCGGCGCCGAGGCGCCGCCGGCCGAGGTCGGCTGCTCGCGCGCGAGATCGCCGCCGCCGCCGACCTCCTCGAGACGAAACAGGACCACGGTGATGTTGTCGCGCCCGCCGGCTTGGTTGGCGGCATCGATCAGCGCGTGGCCCGCGTCGGGCAGCGTGCGCGCCGCGCGCAGGATGTCGGCTACCTGCGCCTCCGACACCATCGACGTCAGCCCGTCGCTGCACAGCAGGAAGACGTCGCCCGGCGCGCCGCGCCAGGAGCGCGTGTCGACGACCACATCGGGCTCCGGCCCGAGGGCGCGCGTGATGATCGAGCGCTGGGGGTGCTCGTCGGCCTCCTGGGCGGTGAGCTGGCCGCGGCGGCGCATCTCCTCGACGAGCGAGTGGTCCTCGGTCAGGCGCGTGAACTCGCCGCCGCGCAACCGGTAGGCGCGCGAGTCGCCGACATGGGCGATCGCGACGTCGTGCTCGCCGACGTGCGCCGCGGTGATCGTCGTGCCCATCCCGGCGCGCTCCTGCGCGGACTGCGACATCTCGTGGATGCGCTGGTTGGCCTCCTGCACGCGCTCGGTGAGCAGTTTCTCCCCGCTGACGTCGATGCCGTCGGCCAGCCCGCGCTCGAAGGCTTCGATCGCCAGGCGCGACGCGATCTCGCCGGCCTGCGCGCCGCCCATGCCGTCGGCGACGACGAAGACCGGTGCGCGCGCGAAGTAGGCGTCCTCGTTCGCGCGCCGCGCACGGCCGGTGTCGGAGTGCGAGAAGTGATCGGTGGCGACGCGGAGCATGGGGAGCTCGGCTCAGTCCTCGTAGGTGAACGTCGAGTCGCCGATGCGGATGCGGTCGCCGGGATGCAGCGGCTGCGGCCCCCGTAGGAGCTCGTCGTTGAGGTACGTGCCGTTGGTCGAGCCGAGGTCCTCGATGACGAGGATCGCCCCCTGGCGGGTCAGGCGCGCATGCTGCGAGGAGGCGAACGGGTCCTCGAGCTGGATCTCGACGTCGCCGCGGCCGAGCACCGCTCCCTGCGCGACGTCGTAGGACATGCCGCGCGCCAGCCCCGGGACCGAGGAGACGACGAGGCGCGGCGAGACCTGGGCGCCGCCGTCGAGCGCCCCGAGGCTCGCGGCGGAGTGCATGCCGGTCTCGTCCTGGGCCGCCACCGGGGCGCGCGGGGCGCCACCGAAGGCGTCGCGCCGAAGATCCTTCAGCGCGCTGCGCGACACCCACAGCAAGAAGAGGTAGAGCACGGCGAGGAAGGCGAACTTCAGGCCGACTGAGACCGGTTCGAGCATGTGGGGTTTGAGCCTAGTGGTTGTCGGCGTGCGTGCCTGCCGCACGAGCAGTGGGTTTGCAGCGGGCGCCGGGCCGTCGTGGCGGGGCCGGATCGGGCTATTCGACCTCGAAGCCGATGTCGGCCGTCCCGAGCGCGATCCGGTCGCCGGCGCGCAACGGCGCGGCGCCGCTGATGCGCTGTCCGTTGACGAGCACCCCGTTCGTCGAGCCGAGGTCGGAGATCGTCCACGTGTCGGCGGCGCCCGGCCGTATCTCGGCGTGGCGGCGCGAGACGTTCGCGTCGGCCAGCACGACGTCGCAGTCGCGGCTGCGCCCGATCAGCGCGCCGCCGGGCGCGATGACGTGGCGGCGCCCCTCGGCGAGGAGCAGCGCGCGGGTCGGACGGGGCGGTCGCACGCCCTGCACCTCTTCGACCTCCTCGCGGATCCGGCCGGCGGTCGAGTAGATCATCGTGTTGCCGTGCGACGCCTGCTGCGGCTCCTGCGCGGCGGCCTCCTCGGGAGGGCGCACGAGCCGCGTCTGGATGCCGAACTCGCCGAGTGCGAGCCGCTCGTCGGTGCGAAACTCGATCTGCGGTCGCGACAGCAGCGCGAGGCGCTCGCGCCGGGCGTGCTCGAGCAGATAGGCGCTCAGCTCGTCGATCAGCGACTCCTCGAGGCCCTCCAGGCGCGACCGGTCGTCGGCCGAGAGGTACACGATGTACTCGTTGGGCACGTACGTGCGCGACAGCGACTGCGTCTTGTGCTCGTCCATCTCCCGCGCGAGCTTGCGCGCGATCTCGACCGGCCGAACCTCCGACTTGAAGACGCGCCCGAACGTCCCCTCGACGATGTCGGTGAGCTTGGCCTCGAGGTTGCGCAGGACGCTCATAGGTGGTGCTCATGCTACGGCCAGGCACGTATTCGCAAGACTGCGGCTGCGCTCACCCGCGCGCCTGCGCCGCTCGCGCACCGACCGCGATCACCGCGCCGGCCAGCGCGCCCGCGACGAGCCCGCGCGGCGGATCGAGCACGAGCGCCTCCGACAGTGCCTGCGTCGCCGCGGCGAGCGTCGCCGCCCACGCCGCGACGCCGACGAGATCCAGCGCCGCCGAGCGCCCGCGTACGAGCAGCGGCAGCAGGACCGCCGCCAGGCCCCACAGCGCCGCCAGCGCGAGGCCACCGCCGGCCACCAGCGGCCACAGCGCCTGCTGCGACGCCTCGAACGCCGAGCCCTCCCACGCTGCGCGGTCGAGCACCTCGCGCGGCGCGCCGAGCACGAGCCGCTCCGACGTCAACGCCTCCGCGACGGCGACGCACCATCCGCCGAGCGCGCCCAGCGCCGCGCGCGCCTGCCAGCGCCGCGCCTGGCCCGCGAGCGCCGGCCAGGCACCGGCCAGGCCGATCGCCCCCA
>JAHWJM010000090.1 GCA_019348435.1 Actinomycetota bacterium | reverse complement strand
GTAGGCGAGCGAGAACGCGGCATTCGAGTGGCGCTCGTAGACGACCTCGAAGGCCCGGGCGTCTCCGCGGCGGACGAGCTGCATGAGGTCCTCGTCAGCGAGATCGCGCAGCTCGGTGGGGCTGGGATCGGCGTTCTTGCGCAAGCGTGACATGTGCACCGTGCTACGACGCGCCGGCCCGCCCGGATCAGTCGCGCCGTGCCAGCTTGCGCGCTTCCCCGGCCGCCGCGCGCAGCGTGCGCTGGGCGAGGTCGAGCGGGTTGCGCGACTGTGCTGCACGGCGGCGCTGCTGCCGGCGCACGCGCAGGACGACGAGCGCCGTTCCGGCCGACGCGCCGACGACCGCCGCGGCGGCGGGCCGCACCCAGTTGCGCGGGTCGCGCATCGCCGACAGCTCCCAGCCCTCGAGCTCGTCGACGGCGGCGTCGGTGAGCTCCTGCAGTGTCGTCTCGACGCGTTCCTTCAGCGTCTCGGGCGGGTCGACGGGAGCGAGCGCCATGCGCAGCATCTGCTCGAAGTCCATGTTGGTGGCGTCGGGGGTCATCACGAGGAGCGACCCTTCGAGCCGATGCCGGCGACGGACGAGCAGTGGCGCGCGGTCACGGCGGGGTCACGATCCCCTCGAGCTGCTTGATCGCGCGATGCAGGAGGACCTTCGTCGCGCCGTCGGTCTTGCCGATCGCGCGTGCGATCTCGCGGTTGTCCATGCCCAGCGCGAAGCGCATGATGAGCGCGTCGCGGCGTTCGTCGGGCAGCTGGCGGATGCCCGTGATGATCCGCGCGAGCTCATCGCGTCCCTCCACCAGGTCCTCGGTCGTGTGCAGGGCGCTGAGCATCGTCGTGTCGTCCAGCGACGTCTGTGGCCGGCGCGAGCGGTCCCGGTAGAGGTTCGCCGCGAGGTTGTGGGCGATGCGGATGAGCCAGGGTCGCAGCGGCCGCCCGTCGGACTCCGCCTGCGCACGCTCGAAGTGGCGGTAGGCCTGCAGGAAGGTCTGTTCGGTGAGGTCCTCGGCATCGTGGTGGTTGCCGACCCGGTAGTACGCATAGCTGTAGACGTCGCGAAGGTGCGCCCGGTACAGCTCCGTGAAGTCGGCGTCCAGACGCGCCTTGTCGGGTCGGTGCACAGTTCATGGAGCCTAGTGCTCCGGTTGCACCATCAGCGGTCGGGGGAAGGAGCACTACCCGGTCCTCAGGCCGATCCTGCGCCTCGGTCGCCGGCAGCCGAGCCGGCGGTCGCAAGCGGGGCCGCGGGCGTCGCCGACTGCCGCAAGCGCCCGCCAGGAGCCGTCACGCCGGCGCTGAACGCCCCGGCATCGATGCGCCCCTCGACGAGCGCGGCGAGGCGCTCGAGCGTCGGCGCGGGCACGCCCTCGCGGCGCATCGTCTCGGCCAAGAGTCCGACGCCGTCGAGCGCCTCGCTGGCCTGCCCGAGCTCGTCGGCGATGCTCTGCGCCGGCACGCCCTGGCCGAGCAGCGCGCCGGCGCGGCGGTTGCGGCTGCACTCCGCCACGACGGTCGCGACGAGGTCGCCGGCGCCGGCGAGCCCGGCGAACGTCTCTTCGTGCCCGCCACGGCGGCGCGCGAACGCGTCGACCTCGGCGAAGACCTTCCCGGCCGCGGCGCCCGCGGCGTTCGGCCCGCTGACCCCGGCGGCGGCTGCCGCCAGCGCGGCGGCGTTCTTCGCCGCGCCGGCCAGCTCGACGCCGGCGACGTCGGTCGTCGTGTCCGCGCCGAAGCCGGCGTCCTTGAACACGCGCGCGAGCTGCGCCGCGAAGATCGGGTCCTTGCAGCCGATCACCAGCGAGGCGCCGCATTCGAGCGCGTCGGCCGCGTGGCCGGGTCCGCCGACGCAGGCGACGGCGCGCGCGCTCGCGCGCTCGGCGACGTACTCGCTGGGCAGCATGCCGTGGGGCGCGATGAGGCCCTTGCAGAGCACGACCACCGCGGCCCCGGCGTGGATCGCGTGGGCATGCGCGCCGACGGCCGACGGCAGCGCGGTCGCGGGAACGGCGAAGCAGACGACGTCCGCGCGGTCCAGCGCGAGGCGGGCGGCATTCGTGACGCGCACGGATTCCGGCAGCCGGATCCCCGGCAGGTAGTGGTGGTTGACGCGCGAGCGCTGCAGCGCAACAGCCTGCTGCTCGGTGCGGCAGCCGAGCTCGACCTCGAGTCCCGCGCGCGCGAACGCGACGGCGAGGCCCGTGCCCCAGGAGCCGGCGCCGACGATCGCCGCGCGCCGCAGTGCCGGCGTGCCGCCGAGCCACTCCCACTGCAGCTCGATGCAGGGCCAGATGCGACCGGTCACGGCACGCGCGAGGGCGGTCGACGGCTCTTCGACGCGCGGGAAGCGCAGCGGCCGTCCGGCCCGGATGCGGATCTTGTGGGGGCGGATGCGCCAGCCGCGGCGCACGGCCTCGGTGCCGATCAGCGCGACCGGCACGACCGGGGCCCCCGTCTGGAGCGCCAGGCGCCCGACGCCGCGCTTGGGCGAGCCGAGCGCGCCGGGACGGGTGCGGGTGCCCTCGGGGAAGATCACGACGACGTCGCCGCGCTCGAGGATCCGGCGCGCGGCGTCCATCGCGTCGCGGTCGCCGCCGCCGCGGTCGACGGGAAAGGCGCCCAGCGAGCTGAGCAACCACGCCGCGACCGGGTGGTGGAAGAGCTCGGTCTTCGCGACGTAGTAGACCGGCCGGCGCAGCATCATGCCGATCACCCACGGGTCCATGAACGAGCGGTGGTTGGCGGCGATGATCATCGGGCCCTCGGCCGGCACGTGCTCCATGCCGATGCGCCTCATGCGGAAGTACACGTGAAAGAACGGCTGCAGGACTGCGCGCGCGAGCCAGTAGATGACGGGATTGACGCCGCGGCCCTGGGCACGCGTCAACAGTCGGCTTCGATCCATGCCACCGGATACCCGCCGCTGTGACGGGCGTTACAGTCAGCGTCAGTCCATGGTGATCGACCACGCCAAGACCGTCCGCGGAGCCTTCGCCGGCGCCGTCGCCGCCGCCGTCTGGCTCGCGCAGCAGCCGCTCGACAAGCCGGTCTTCGGCGTCGACTACGACGACAGCGAACTGCTCGGCAAGGCGATCACGCGCGGGCGCGCGTGGCCGGTCGTCGGCGCGGCGTTGCACCTCGCCAACGGCGCGCTGCTCGGCGCCGCCTACGCGAACGTCGCGATGCGGCTGCCGCTGCCCTCGTGGAGCCGCGGCCCCCTCGTGGCGCTGACCGCGCACGTCGCAACGTGGCCGCTGACGCTCGCGGTAGACCGCGTCCACCCCGCGCGCGACGAGCTGCCGCGCCTGACGGGCAACGCGCGGGCATTCGCGCAGGCGACGTGGCGCCACCTCGTCCTCGGCGTCGTCCTCGGCGAGCTCGAGCGGCGCCTCAATGCCCCGCCCGATCCCGACGTGCCGGCGCCGGAGCACGTGCCGTCGAACGGCCAGGCGGTCGAGCACGCCGTCCTGCCCGGCTGACGCGGGCCCCGCACGCCCTTGCAGGCGCAACCGGCGCGGCCCATCCGTAGGGTTCGGGTCGTGGCACGTGGGCGGCGGGTGGTCATCGGGGGTCTGGCATGCGCCTGCACGTTCATGACGGCAGCGCCCCCGGCGGCGGCGCGCGACGCCGTCGTGACCTCGTTCGACGGCACGCGGATCGCCGTGCACTTCTACGGCCCGACGACACCGCCGGCCGGGCGGGTCGCTCCGACGGTGCTCGTCGGCTCGCCCTACCCGAGCCCCGGTGAGACGCGCGCCGACGAGGATGTCGGTGACCGCATCGGGCTCGCGACGCTGCGCGGCGCCGGCTACAACGTCCTGACGTGGGATCCGCGGGGGATCGGGGCATCGGCCGGCAGCATCATGTTCGACTCGCCCGCGGTCGAGGGACGCGACGTACGGGCGATCCTCGACTTCCTCGCCGCCCAGCCAGAGGCGCAGCTCGACGCCCCCGGTGACCCACGCGTCGGGATGAGCGGGACGAGCTACGGCGCGACGATCCAGTACATCACCGCCGCCCTCGATACGCGCGTCGACGCGATCGTGCCCGACATGGGATGGGCGTCGCTCACGACAGCGCTGCGGCGCGGCGGAGCGGTCAAGACCGGATGGTTGGCCGCGCTCTGTGGCCTGGACGGCGTTCGCGGCGCCGTCGACGGCAAGGCGAGCGCCGCCGACGTCAGACCGCTCAGCGCCAGCGACGAGCTCAAGACGACGTGCCTGGAGGGCGTTCGCGGCGCGCTCTCGGCTCGCAGCCGCAAATGGCTCGCCGATCACGGTCCCGGATCGCTGATCGGGCGCATCCGCGCGCCGGCGCTGATCATGCAAGGCACCACGGACACGCTCTTTCCGCTCGACCAGGCCAGCCGCGCGTTCGCCGCGCTGCGCAAGAGCGGCGTCCCCGTGTCGATGCTGTGGTACTGCGGCGGGCACGTCGCCTGCGAGTCGACGCCCGCGGACCCGCGCACGCTCGCGCGCGCGGGCCTCGCCTGGCTGAACCGCTGGTTGCGCCCGGATCCCTCGGTCGACACGGGCCCGAGATTCCAATGGCTCGCCGACGACGGCGTCTGGCGCTCGGGGCCCGACTTCCCGCTGGCCTCGATCGGCGCGCTGGAGGCGGTCGGTTCGGGGTCGCTGAAGGTCACGCCGCGCGCAAGCCCGCTGAACGGCCTCGGGCGCACCGCCGCACCGGCGCGTAACGCCGTCGAGGTGAGCTTGCCGGCGCCGTCAGAGGAGTCCGACCTCGTCGGCAATCCGCGCGTGCGACTCATCTACCGCGGCAGGGCCAGGCCGACACGCACGTTCCTCTACGCCCGCGTCGTCGACGGCGAGGCCGACCGCGTGCTCGGGGGGCTCGTGACGCCGCTTCCGGTCATCCTCGACGGGCGCCTGCGCAAGGTGCAGCGTCCGCTGGAGGCGATCGCGGAGCACGGCGGCCCCGCCTCGCTGTACCGCCTTCAGATCACGGCGGGCGCGGCGACCTACGAGCTGCAGCGTTCCAAGGGCAGGGTCAGCATCTACGGCGCGTTCGGCGCGCTGCCGCTCGTCGATGCGGCGCGCTCGGGATACGGGTTCGTGCGGCGCACGCCGACGCGCCCGCGCGTCACCGTCACCTCGCGCCGCGACGGTCGCTACGCGCGCATCCGCCTGCGCGTGCGCCTGCCGGTGCGCCCGTGCGCCGGCAGCATCACGTTCGTCGTGCAGACCCCCCGCCGCCCCTACGTCTACAACTCCAAGCTGGCGCCGCGCCCGTGCCGAACCGGGAGAAGGGTGCGGCTGCGACTGCCGCGCGGGAGCCGGTTGCGGGTGACCGCGACGTTCAACGGCAATGGCGAGCTCAAGCCGCGCGAGTCGCGGACGCTCACGCGCAGAGCGCGATGAGCGCGGCCGGGAGCCGTCAGCTGCCGCCATCCACCACCGCGGACGGCGACAGGCTTCCCCTTAGGCGGCGAGCTTCCTGATCGCCGCCGCCACGACGCGCGCGGCGATCGCGGTGCCCGAGACGTTGAGGTGGATGCCGTCGGCGGTCCGCACGCGGATGTAGCGGCCGCGGTAGCGGATGACCTCGGTGAAGCCGTTCGGGGTGAACAGCCTGTCCATCCGCAGGACGCTGACGCGCCTCATGTCCTGCGCGGCGCGGACGATCGCGGCGTTGACCGCCGTGATCGTCTCCGTCTTCGGCCCGCTCCGCGGCAGCGGCAGCGTCAGCCAGATGACCTGGCCGGCGGTCTTTCGCCGGTAGGTGACCGTCATCGCGCGCAGCCGGCGCACGTACTCGGTCAGCCACGGGCCGCCGCAGCACTGGACCTTGGCGCCCGCGGGAGTCGTCATCGGGAACCCTTCGTTGACGCCGAGCGACATCACCGTGAAGCGCGGCTGGTAGCGCTTGACCTGCGCCCGCGCGATCGCCTGCCAGTTGGACTTGCTGACGCCGGTGCCGACACGCACGTCGCTGCGGACCGTGCCTGCGTCTCCGAGCTCGTCGGCGAGAAAGTTGTCGACGCCCTGCATCGTCGAGTCGCCGGTGGCGAGCACGACCGGCGGCGCCTTCGGCGCGCGCCCGCCGCCGACGGTGACCGTCCGCCGCACGCGATGCTTGGCGACGCGCAGCTCGATACGCCAGCGCCCGTCCATCCGCGCGCGGAAGCGGCGCGTCCGGATCGTGACCGCCTTCTTGAATCCCATGACCGTGCAGACCTTCTCCCCACGCGGCGACGCGATGCACAGGCGCGGCTTGAAGTCGCCGATCGCCCAGCGGTCGACCACCCGCACACGCGCGACGCTGCCCTCCGCGGCACGGCGCGGGACGCGCAGCTCGAAACGGGTCGCGCACGAGCCGGTGCGCACCGCATAGGCGCCGGCCACGAGCCTGCCGTCGGGCAGCATCGTGCGCGCGACGAAGCTGCGCGAGGGGCGCGCGCAGTCCCAGGTCGTCGCCTCGAGCAGCTTCGCGCCGGCGTCGGGCCGGCCGGCGATCGCGCCGAGCGGGCGCAGCGTGTCGTCGACGCACTCGAAGAACTCGACGCGCGAGCCCAGCGCGCCGAAGAAGATGAGGTCGATGACGCCGGGCTGCGTCGCGTCGGCGGCCAGGAAGTTCGTGATCGGGCCGACGTAGCAGCCGTTGGCAGGCGCCGGCGGCAGCGCCGGTGCCTGGGCGCGAGCCGGCGCGCAGAGCACGGCAAGCACCAGCGCCGCCAGCGCGAAGGATCGCCACGGCGAAAGCCTTGCCACGGCAGCGATGCTAGCTGCGCCGGCGCCCGGCGGCGCCGGCTGTGGACGGATGTTGGAGCGTCGCGGACCTGCCGGGTTCAGTGCACCGCAGCGCTTGCGGCGCGGGCGCCGCTGAGCTCGAACACGCAGAAGTCGCGGCCGATGACGGGAGCCGACACGTTGTAGACCGGAACGTCGCCGATCGCACCGGCGAACGTGCCGGCGTGCGCGTGACCGTGCAGCACGATGTGGGGCCGGTGCTCGGCGATCGGCGCAGCCAGCCGATCGCTGCCGAGCATCGCCCAGATCTCGCGCGGCTCGCCCTCGAGCGTGGCCTCGACGGGCGCGTAGTGCAGCAGCACGATGCGCAGCGCGCAGAACGCGATCTCGCGCAGGGAGCGGTCCAGCGCCGCGACATCGGCGGAGGTGTCGTCGTACAGCGCACGTAGCAGCGGCTCGCCGAAGTCGGGGATCCGGAAGCCGTCGAAACCGCCGACGAAGCCCTTCAGTCCGGCCACGCCGATCTCGAGGCCATCGACCTCGACGATCGCGTGATCGCGTTCGAGCACGACGATCCCCGCGCCGCGCAGCACCGCCGCGACGTCGTCGGCGCGGTTGACGTGCCAGTCGTGGTTGCCCAGGACGGCGAGCACGGGCGTCTCCAGCGGCCGGCACGCGTCGGCGAGGATCTGCGCCTGCTCGGGCTCGCCGTGCGTCGTCAGGTCGCCGGCGAGCAGGATCAGGTCGACGTCAGCGGCGACGGTGGCGAAGGCGGCGGCGATCTCGGCGCGCTGCGACTCGCGGCAGTGCACGTCGCCGACGGCGGCGATCCGGAGAGGCCGCGACGGCTGCTCTGCCAGGGTCATCCTGAACCGTGCTTTCCCCGTTGCCCACGGCGGGTAACAGCGGGGCCATGCACGACGACGGAGAACGCTTCGGGCCGATCCTCGCGACGCTGCGCCGCGCGGTGGCGCTGCTGCGCGAGGCGCGGATCCCGTTCATCGTCGGCGGCAGCCTGGCCGCATGGGCCCGCGGCGGCCCCGAGGTCACCAACGACCTCGACCTCATGGTGCGCCCGTCGGACGCCGAGCGCGTCCTCGAGCTGCTCACCGAGGCCGGCATGAGGGCGGAGCGCCCGCCCGAGGAGTGGCTGCTGAAGGCATGGGACGGCGACGTGCTCGTCGACATCATCTTCGAGACCGTCGAGGGCGAGGTGACCGACGAGACGATCGCCCGCGGCGAGGAGCTCACGGTGACCTCGATGGCGATGAACGTCATGGGGCTGGAGGACATGTTCGTCCTGCGCTTGAAGACGCTCAACGAGCATCACCTGGAGTACGCCGGCCTCCTCAAGATGGCGCGCGCTCTGCGCGAGCAGGTCGAAGGCGGGGACGGTCTCGGCCTCCGCGCGCACCGGAGGGATCCTGGTCGTCGACGCGGCGTCGTCGGCAACGACGACCGCCATGCGCGCGACGGCGCCGTCCTCGCGCGCGCCGTCGCGGGCCACCCGGACGAGGCGGCCAGGGTGCTCACCGACCCCGCCGGCCGCTGGGGCGCCGCCGACGGCACCGCCCGCCGCTTCGCCGCCGACGAGCTCGCCGGCCTCGCGTGCGAGGAGGGGGTGGAGTCACGCATCGTGCGCGAGAAGGGCGGCCGGCGTCCATGGGAGGTCACATGGGGACCTCATCCCGAGGAGCGCTTCGCCTCGCTGCCGGATCGCGGCTGGACGCTCCTCGTGCAGGAGCTCAACCGGCACGTGCCAGACGCCGCCCTCCTCCTCGAGCACTTCTCGTTCGTGCCGAACGTGCGCGTCGACGACGTGATGGTCAGCTTCGCCGCCCCCGGAGGCAGCGTCGGCCCGCATCTCGACAGCTACGACGTCTTCCTCGTCCAAGGGCAGGGAGAGCGCCGGTGGCGGTTTGGCAACGAGCGCGCG
>JAHWJM010000008.1 GCA_019348435.1 Actinomycetota bacterium | reverse complement strand
ACGGATCTCGCCTGGGCGCGCGCCGCGCGGGTCGCCGCGCGCGCGGGCATCGCCGCCTACGACCCCCGCGCGATCGTCTATTCGACGACGACTGCCGCGCTGCTGTGGCCGCGCCCGGGTGCGATCCGCTACGACGCGCCGTCGGCCGTCAACCGCCCGGGGCGCCACGGCGTCTGGCAGCGCCCGCTCGAACGTCGCCGGCTGCGCACCGCGCCGCTGCTCGTGCCGTGGCACGCCGGCTCGCTCGCCGAGACGCCGCACCCGCACGCTGGCGCCGTCGTGGTCCCGATCGCCGTCGAGCCCTCAGCGCACAGCGGCGGCGCGGCGCGCGACATCGCGGCGGTGACGTACGCCGCGAACCCGCAGAAGAAGGGGCTCGACCGCGTGCTGCGCGCGTGGGGCCGCGCGCGGACGGGCGATGAGCAGCTCGTCGTCGCGGGCGCCGACCTGCGCCGCGCAGACGTCCCCGGCGTCCGTGTCGCCGGACGCCTCGCGCCCGCCGAGTACCGCGCCCTGCTGCGCCGCGCGCGCGTCTTCGTCACGGCGCCGCGGCGCGAGGACTACGGCATCGCGCAGCTCGAGGCACTCGCCGACGGCTGTCTGCTCGTGACGACCGCCGCGCCCGGGCCGTACGCCGCGCTCCCCCTCGCCCGCGCGCTCGACCCGCGTCTCGTCGCAGCCGATGACGCGGGTCTTGCGCGCGCCCTGCGCGCCGCGCTCGACGCGCCGGCGCCGGACTACGCGCAGCGCGCCGCCATCGCGCTCGCCCCGTTCACCCCGGCTGCCGTCGACGCCGCCGTGCGCGAGGAGCTGCTCCCGCGCCTGCTCGGTCAGTGAGAGCTGCTCGCGGCGCTGTCCGCGGCGGTCGCGTCCTCGGCCAGCGCGCGTACGACGAACGCGGTGAACAACAGCAGCCCGGGATCGATCGCGGATCGGTCGTCGACGTCGATGCGCACCGGGCGCTTGCCCCAGCCCCTGCCCTCGAGCACGGCCAGCCGGCGGTCGCCGTCGCCGAGCGCGTAGTGCTCGGTCCAGTTGCTGTCGGGCTCGAGCACGTACTCGTGCTCCTCCCACCGCAGCGTTCCGCCGCGCTTGAGCGAGCGGCCCACGAACGTCCCGACCACGCTGCCCGCGGGGTCGGTGGCCTCGATCCGAGACCTCCACAACCCGCGCCGGGCCAGCCCCCATCGGCGCTCACCGGCCTCGGCCGTCGCCCAGCGCGACGCCCAGCCGCCGAGGCGCAGCGTGCCGATGCCGTCCAGCTCGAAGCGGCGGCGGTCACCGGAGCTGCGGGTCAGCGCCAGTTCGATCATCCGCGCAGACGATACGGGCGCGTGTTCGCGACGTGGCCGGCCGTGCGTCGGCGCGCCGCGCGGTCGCGAGGCGGCGGCGGTCGGCCCCCGGTGGCGCTCAGCGCTCGTCAGCGAGCAGCTTGACCGCGTTACGGGCGGCGTCGGCGAACGGCGAGAGAACAGCGTCGGCGCCCCGGTCGTACAGCGGCGCGATCTCCGCGTCGTGGTGTGTCGTCACGGCGGTGCGGCCCCGATAGCCGTAGTGGCCGAGCGTGTGCAGCAGTGCGAAGTTCGCGTCCAGCCGCGGGACCGTGCTGACGATCCAGTGCGCCTCGTCGAGCGGGAGCGCGGCGGCGAGCTCGGGATCCTCGATGTCACCGTACATCGCCGGTCGCCCCTCGTCGCGCCACGCCGCCAGAGCGCGCGGGTCGAAGTCGACGAGCAGCACGCGGCGCCCCTGCTCCGCGAGCGCGTGAGCCAGCCGTCCGCCGTATCGCCCGCCGCCGCAGACCACGATCTCCACCGGTTCGCCGTCCTCCTCGTCGTCCTCCTCGCCCGCGAACTCGACGCGCGAGCGCTCGAAGACCGCCAGCCGCGGGGCGACGCGCTCGTAGAAGCGCTGCGAGTACAGGATCGCGTAGGTGGACACCGAGATCGTGATCAGCCCGACCGCGGTGATCAGCGCCAGCGCCTCGTCGTCGATGTGCCCGAGGCTCACGCCGAGCGCCCCGAGGATCAGCGAGAACTCGCTGATCTGGCTGAGCGTCACGCCGGCGAGGAACCCGACGCGCTTGCGATAGCCCATGCGACCCATCACCACCATCACGATCAGCGGCTTGCCGATCAGCACGAAAGCCGACAGCACGAGCGCGGCCGCGAGCTGATCGCCCAGGCCGCCGAGGTCGAGCCGGGCGCCGAGGTCGAGGAAGAAGAACAGCAGCAGGAAGTCGCGCAGCGGGATCAGGCGCCCGACGATCGCCTCGCGATACCGCGACGAGGCCAGGGCAACGCCGCCGAGGAACGCGCCGACCTCCTGCGAGAACCCCAGCATGTCGCCGCCGGCGGCCAGCCCGACGCCCCAGGCGATCGCAGCGAGCACGAGCAGCTCGGGCGAGTGCGCGAGGCGATGCAGGACGGGCGTCAGGACGTAGCGCATGAGCAGCGCGAGACCGCCGATCAGCAGCGCGCCCTTGAGGACGACGAGCAGCACCTCGCTGGTCACGTCACCGCCCTCGCCGGCTCCGACGGCCGTCAGCGTGATCATCGCCAGCACCACGACGATGTCCTGCACGATGAGGATCCCGACGGCGATGCGGCCGTGAAGATCGTCGATCTCGCGCTTGTCCGACAGCAGCTTGACGATGATGATCGTGCTCGAGAACGTCAGCGCGACCGCGACGTAGAGCGCGGCGGTGAGGTCGAGCCCGAGCACCAGCACGATCGCGAAGCCGACGATCGCGGTGAAGAGGATCTGCGCGAGGCCCGCGACCAGCGCGACACGGCCCGTCATCCTGATCAGGCGCAGATCGAGCTTCAGGCCGACGACGAACAGCAGCAGCGCGATGCCGAGCTCCGCCAGCAGCTCGATCTCGTCCTCCGCGCTGACGATCTCCAGGCCCGACGGACCGGCCAGGATGCCCACGACGAGGAAGGCGACGATCAGGGGCTGGCGGAAACGCAGCGCGAGGGCACCGACGAAGCCGGCCACCAGCAGGAGGACGGCGATCTCGTGGAAGGCGTGATCGAAGGTCAGGGTCCCTCGCCCCCGCCGCTCAACGCGCCGCTCAACGCGTCGCTCGCGCGCGCTTGCGCAGCGCGGAGAACTCGGCCCACGATCGGGTGTTCGCGACGTGGTCGGGCGTCAGCCAGGCACGTCGGGCCGTGGCGATGCCCCAGCGCACGTGCTGGAGGCGATCGGCGCCGTGGGCGTCGGAGTCGACGAGCAGCAGCACGCCGTTCTCCGCCGCGGCGCGCGCGTTGACGTCGTCGAGGTCGCGACGGTCGGGAGCCGAGTTGATCTCGAGCATCGTGCCGGTGCGCGCAGCGGCCGCGATGACGTCGTCGAGGTTGAGGGCGTAGGGCTGGCGCGAGGTGATCTTGCGCCCGGTGGGATGGCCGATCGCGTCGATCCACGGGTGCTCGATCGCCGCGACCATGCGCTTGGTCATCTCGGCGGCCGGCATGCCGAAGGACGTGTGCACCGAGCCGATCACCCAGTCCAGCCGCGCGAGCAGCTCGTCGTCGTAGTCCGGCGAGCCGTCGGGCAGGATGTTCGTCTCGGTGCCGGCGAGGATCGTGATGCCCTCGACGATCTCGTTGGCGGCGGCCACGCGCTCGATCTGGCGCTCCAGCTCGTCGGGCGTGACGTGGTTGCCGAAGCCGTGCGTCGCCGAGTGGTCGGTGATCGCGACGTACTCGTAGCCGCGGTCGCGCGCCGCGCGCGCCATCTGCTCGATGGTGTCGCGCCCGTCGGAGGCGCGCGTGTGCATGTGCAGGTCGCCGCGCAGGTCGTCGACGCAGACAAGCTGCGGCGCGACGAAGCCCGGCGACAGCTCGCCGCGGTTCTCGCGCAGCTCGGGCTCCGGGTACGCGAGCCCGAGGCGCTCGTAGACGGCCTCCTCGGTCGCGCAGCGCAGCGTCTCGCCGGTCTCGTCGTCGAGGATCCCGTACTCGCTGACGTGCAGGCCGCGCCGCACCGCCGCCTCGCGCAACGCGACGTTGTGCGCGGCCGAGCCGGTGAAGTGCTGCAGCAGGTTGCCGAAGTTGTCGGGCGAGACGACGCGCAGGTCGACCGGCAGGCCCGTGTGCGTGCGCCCCCGCGCGGCGGTGTCGTTGGGCGCCGAGGCCGACTCGATGACATCGAGCTCGCCCAGCGCGCGCGCCAGCGCACCCGGATCGCTCGCCGTCGCGATGATGTCGAGATCCTTGACGCTGTCCGCCTGCCGGCGCGCGGAGCCGGCGAGCTCGACGCGCTCGGCGGCGGGGTGCTCGCGCAGCGCCGCCACGATCTGCTCGCCGATCTCCAGCGCCCGGTGCAGCAGGACGCGCTGCGCCGGCCGCTCGCCGATGCCGGCCTGCAGCGACGAGAGCACCGACGCCTCGAACTTCGCCCCGAAGCCCTTGACGTCGCGCAGGCCCTCGGTCTCGGCCGCGGCGCGCAGCGCGTCCAGCGAGTCGATGCCCAGCTCCTCGAAGAGCTTGCGCGCCCGCTTCGGCCCGAGGCCCGGCAGGCGCGTCATGTCCAGCAGGCCGGCCGGATACTTCGCGCGCAGCTTGACGGCGGCGGGGATGTCGCCGGTCTCCAGCAGCGCGACGATCTTCTCCTCGAGCGTCTTGCCGATCCCGGGCAGCGACGTGACCGCGCCCTGGCGCGTGAGCGCCGCCACCGACACCGTCGCCTCGCGCGCCGCCTTCGCGGCCGAGCGGTACGCGAGCACCCGATGCACGTTCGCTCCGTCGAGCTCGTAGAGGTCGGCCAGCTCGTCGAACGCCGCCGCGATCTGGAGGTTCGAGGGGTCCGACGCCATCGGGGTCGTAGGGTAGTCGCGCCGATGCCCGCCGCCGCCTGGCTCATCCTGCCCACGTACGACGAGGCCGAGAACATCGCGGCGATCGTCGCGGCCGCGCGTGAGGTGCTCGAGCAGGCGATGCCGGGCGACCACCGGATCCTCGTCGTCGACGACGGCTCGCCCGACGGAACGGGGCAGATCGCCGATCGTCTCGCGGCCGAGCACGACGACGTGGAGGTCCTGCACCGCACGAGTCGCGAGGGACTCGGCCCGGCGTACCTCGCAGGCTTCGCGCGCGCGCTGGAGGGCGGAGCGCGGTTCATCCTCGAGATGGACTCCGACTTCTCGCACGACCCGGCCGACCTCGCGCGGTTGCTCGCGGCGATGGCGGACGCCGACGTCGCGCTCGGCTCGCGCTACGTCGCCGGCGGCGGCGTCACCGACTGGGGACGCGTGCGCCGGCTGGTCAGCCGCGGCGGCTCGTGGTACGCGCGCAAGGTGCTCGGGCTCGAGGTGCGCGACCTGACCGGCGGCTTCAAGTGCTTCCGCCGTGAGGTGCTGGAGGCGATCGACCTGCCGACGGTGCGCTCGCGCGGCTACGCCTTCCAGGTCGAGCTGACGCATCGCGCGATCCACGGCGGCTTTCGCGTCGTCGAGTTGCCGATCGTCTTTCGCGACCGCGAGCTCGGGCGCTCGAAGATGACGTGGCGGATCGCGGGCGAGGCGGCGCTGCTCCTGCCGCAGCTGCGCTTCGCTCGCACATCCGGCCAGCGACGCGCAGACTGATCGCGACGCAGCGCCGCGCCCGCCGATGTGAGCTCGGTGCAGACGTCGGACTTCGCGCTCGTACGCGGCCTCGCCGACACGCGCGCAACCCTCACCGAATGGAACGAGCGGCCGGGGCCGGTCGTCGCACGTTGGGTCGCGGGTGCCTTCGCGATCGCCGTCGCGCTGCTGTTCTCGGTCTGGCTGATCGCGGTGGTGTCGGTGCCGGATCGCGGGGTGGCATTTCTCAACCTGGGCGACCAGCCCGACATCGGACAGGTCCTGCACGTCGTGGGCCGCAACTCGCTCGTGCTGGCGTTGCACGCGATGGCCTGCGTGGCGGGCTTCATCGCCGGCAGCTCGCTGCCCCTCGAGGCGCAGCGGCACAGCGGCGCCCGGCGCTGGGTCCACGAGAAGGCGGGTCCGCTGGCCATCGCGTTCGTCGTCGCCGCGACGACGTTCTCGCTCGTCACGCAGGCGCTCGTGCTCGGCGCGGGAGCCGCGTCGCTCGCCGCGCAGCTCGACATCGGTCCGGGCCTGCTGCTCATCGGCGTGCTGCCGCACGCGCTGCCCGAACTCGTCGCGCTCTTTCTCCCGCTGGCGGCGTGGATGATCGCGAGCCGCCAGAGGGACTGGCACGAGCTGCTCGCCGCGACGGTCGTGACCGTGCTGCTCGCGGTCCCCGTGCTCGTCGCCTCGGCGTTCGTCGAGGTCTACATCAGCCCCGGTCTGCTGCGCTGGCTCGCCGGGTAAGCCTCCTGAACCACGAGGAAGCTCCTCGCTTCATTTTGTATAGTGAGTCGTAGCCACGACGCTCAAGGAGACCATCAATGGCCGGTTCGATCATCGAAGTCACCGACGACAACTTCCAGGCCGAGGTCATGGAGTCCGAAACCCCGATCCTCGTGGACTTCTGGGCGCCGTGGTGTGGCCCCTGCCGCGCGATCGCCCCGCTGCTCGAGGAGATCGCCGAGGGCCGCGACGACGTCCGCATCGTCAAGCTCAACGTCGACGAGAACCAGCAGACGGCGGCCCAGTACGGGATCCTCTCGATCCCCACGCTGATCCTCTTCAACAACGGCGCCGAGGCCAAGCGCCTGCGCCCGACGCGCAACAAGAGCCAGCTCGAGCAGCAGCTCGAGCTCGAGCCCGCCGCCTGATCCGGTCCCGCGCCGCCTCGGCGCCATGACGTTGCGAAGGCCGGCTGCCCTGTGCGGCCGGCGTCGTCTTTTTCCGGCGACCGGCGGGCGCGGCGGCACGCGATCTAGTCTGTGGCGGTGCCCCGCCGTCGAGAGCGCATCCTCGGGTTCGACCGGCTCAACGGCATCGAGATCGCGGATCTCGCCGACCGCATCGCCGGTCCGTGAGCAGCGGCGACGGCCCGGCCGCGGTGCGCTGGCGGCGCCTGGTCGCCGATCGGCTCGCCGAGCTCGAGCGGCTGTCCCCCGCCGCGGGCTCTGTGAGCGGCAGCTTCTGGGACAGCCGCGCCGGCCGCTACGCGGCCGCCGTGCGGCGCGCGGACACCGAGCGCGATCCGTTTCTGCGCCGGCTGCGGCGTCTGACGGACGCGTCGAGCGCGGTGATCGACGTCGGCGCCGGCACCGGCCGCTTCGCGCTCGCGCTCGCGGACGGCGTCGGCCACGTCACGGCCGTCGAGCCGAGCTCGCCGATGCTCGCCATCCTCCAGCGCGGCGCGCAGGAGCTCGGCTTCGCCAACGTCACCGCGCTGCAGGCCACCTGGGACGAGGCGCGCGTGGAGCCAGCCGACGTGGCGTTCTCGGCCTTCGTGCTCACGCTCGTGCCCGATGCCGTCCCGTTTCTCGCCAAGCTCGACGCGACGGCCCGCAACCACGCGCTGCTGTACCTCGGCGCCTACAGCGGCGATGCCGTCCTGGACCCGCTGTGGCGCCACTTCCACGGCGCGCCGCGCGTGCCGGGCCCGAGCTATCTCGATGCCGTCGCCGTCCTGCGCGAGCTCGGCGTCGAGCATCGGGTCACGGTCGTCGAGATCCCCGACCACCGGCGCTGGGTGACCGTCGAGGACGCCGTCGAGTCCTACCGCGATGCGCTGCTGCTCGACGATACGGCGCAGGTGCGCGCCCAGCTCGCCGACCTGCTGGCGAGCTGGCTGCTCGGTCGCCGCGGGGCCTACCGGTCGCCGCTGCGGGTCGTGCCGGCGGCGATCGTCGACTGGCGGGGCGGCCAGCTGGCCGGGCGTTGATCGGCGCGCGCCGGCCGCTCAGGCGGCGCGGGCCACCGAGATGCGCAGCTCGCGGCCCTCGATGCTGGCGGTCTCGCCGCTGCCGTTGCCGTCGTACGCCACGCTCACGGCGAGCACCTCGCCGACGAGGTACGTCTCGTGGTGGCGCGCGGCCTCCAGCAGCGTCGCGTCGCCGTCGAGTCCGAGGTTGATGCGGTCGGAGATGTCCAGGCCGGCCTCGCGGCGGGCGAGCTGGACGGCGTGCACGATCTCGCGGGCCAGGCCTTCGCGGCGCAGGTCCTCGTCGATCGAGAGCTCGAGCGCGACGGCGTGCGAGCCCTCCCGCTCGAGCTGGTAGTCCTGCAGCGGCGCGAGCGCGACGAGCAGGTCGTCGGGCCCGAGCGTGTGGTCGTGGCCGTCGATGAAGACGCCGATCTCGCGGCCCTCGCGCAGCGACACCGCAACGTGATCGGGATCGAGCGCGGCAACCGCCTCCGCGACCTGCGGCATCGCCTTGCCGAAGCGCGGCCCGAGCGTGCGGTAGTTGGGCTTCACCGTGTAGGAGCCCAGCTCGTCGGCCTGATCGACGAAGCGCACCTGCTTGACGTTGAGCTCCTCGCGCACGATGTCGGCGAGCCGCTCGATCGCCTCGCGCTCACGGCCGGCGGCCACGACCACGACCTCGTGCAGCGGCTGACGGACCTTGATCTTCGCGGCGCCCCGGGCGGCGAGGCCCAGGCGGACGGTCTCGCGCGCGACCGCCATCGCCGACTCGAGCGCCTCGTCGCGCGGCTCGGGCACGGGCCAGTCGGTCAGGTGGACGCTCGGCTCGGTCCCGTCGAGGTTGTCGTAGATCTCGTCGGCGACGAACGGCGTGTAGGGCGCGAGCAGTTGGCTGACCGTGACCAGGCACGAGCGCAGCGTCTCGAGCGCGACCGCATCGCCCTCCCAGAAGCGCGGCCGCGAGCGGCGCACGTACCAGTTGGAGAGGTCGTCGACGAACTCCGTGATCGCGCGGCCGCCGGTCGTCGCGTCGTAGTTCTCGAGGCGGTCGGTGACGAGCTCGACGGTGGCGCTCAGGCGCGAGCGGATCCAGCGGTCGAGGTCGGTCTCGTCTCCCGCGCCGCCTCGGCCTCGGCCTCGGCCTCCGGTGTGAGTTACCGCGGGCTCGTACATCGTGGCGACGCGGTACGTGTTCCACAGCTGGCGCAGGAACAGCCGCACGCCCTCGCCGATCGCCTCGGTCGAGAAGAGGTAGCCGTCCCACGGCTGCTTGGAGGTGAAGAAGTACCAGCGCAGCGCGTCGGCGCCGAAGCGATCGATGACCTCCCACGGCCCGACGACGTTGCCCTTGGACTTCGACATCTTCTGGCCCTCGGCGTCGAGGATCAGGCCCAGGCAGACGACGTTGCGGTACGGCACCTCGGGGCCGCGCAGCAGCGTCGAGACGCCGAGCAGGGAGTAGAACCAGCCGCGCGTCTGGTCGAGCGCCTCGCAGATGAAGTCCGCCGGGTAGAGCTGCTCGATCTCGAGCTCGCCGGCGATCGGCTCGTGGCGCTGGGCGAACGGCATCGCGCCGGAGTCGAACCACACGTCGATGACCTCGGGCACGCGCGTCGCGGTCTCGCCGCACTCGTCGCAGGGGAACGTGACCTCATCGCAGTAGGGGCGATGCGGATCCTCGAGGCGCACGCCGGAGCGCCGCTCGAGCTCGTCGAAGGAGCCGATCACGGTGATGTGGCCCTGCTCGCAGCGCCAGACGGGCAGCGGCGTGCCCCAGTAGCGCTCGCGCGACAGCGCCCAGTCGACGTTGTTCTCCAGCCAGCGCCCGAAGCGGCCGTGCTTGATGTGCTCCGGATGCCAGACGATCTGCTCGTTGGCCGCGAGCAGCTCATCGCGGATGCGTGCCGTCGCGATGTACCAGGATGGCTTGGCGTAGTACAGCAGCGGCGTCGAGCAGCGCCAGCAGTGCGGATAGGAGTGCTCGTAGCGCTCGGCGCGCAGCAGGCGCCCGCGCGAGCGCAGGTCCTCGACGAGGTCGGCGTCGGCGTCCTTGACGAAGCGCCCGGCGTAGCGGCCGATCCGCTCGTCGTACGTGCCGTCGGGCCGCACCGGGTTGACGACGTTCAGGCCGTACTGGGCGCCGAGGCGAAAGTCGTCCTCTCCGAAGGCGATCGCCGTGTGCACGAGGCCCGTGCCGTCGTCGGCGGTGACGAAGTCGGCGAGCAGGACGGTGTGGCCACGCTCGCCGTAGACGTCGGCGCCGAGGTAGCCGAACGGCGGCTCGTAGCGCACGCCGTCGATCGCGGCGCCGGGGAAGCGCTCGAGGATCTGGACGCCGGTGCGATCGCCGAGCACCTTCTCGACGAGCGCCTCGGCGAGCACGACCGGCGCCTCGAGGCGGCCGGTCTTCGCGCGCACGTACGTGAGCTCGGGGTCGACGGCGACGGCGGCGTTGGAGACGAGCGTCCACGGGGTCGTCGTCCAGATCAGCAGCTCGTCGCCGGCCTGCAGCGGGCCGCCGTCGCGCCTGACCTTGAAACGCACGTAGACCGAGGGATCCTCGACGTCCTGGTAGCCGAGCGCGACCTCGTGGCTCGACAGCGCCGTGCCGCAGCGCGGGCAGTAGGGGACGACCTTGTGGCCCTCGTAGAGCATGCCGTCGTCGGCGATCGCTTTGAGCGACGACCAGACCGACTCGATGTACGTCGAGTCGAGCGTGCGGTAGGCGTTGTCGAGGTCCAGCCAGAAGCCGATCCGCTCGGTCAGCGCGTTCCAGTCCTCCAGGAAGGCGAAGACCGACTCACGGCACTTCTGGTTGAACTCGGCGATGCCGAACTGCTCGATCTCCTCCTTGCGCGTGATCCCGAGCTGCTTCTCGACGGCGATCTCGACCGGCAGGCCGTGGCAGTCCCAGCCGCCGCGGCGCTCGACGAGGCGCCCGCGCATCGTGCGATAGCGGGGGAAGATGTCCTTGAAGGCGCGGCTGAGGACGTGGTGCACGCCCGGCGGCCCGTTGGCCGTCGGCGGGCCCTCCCAGAAGACCCACGGCTCGCCGCCGGCGCGACGGCGCACGGACTCGGCGAAGACGTCGCGCTCGCGCCAGCGCTCGAGCACCTGCTGCTCGAGGTCGGGGAACGACACCTGCGCATCGACGGGCCGCTTAGCCATGTCCGCTCAGTGTAGGTAGAAGCAGCGTCACGCCCGGCGCTGCGGACGCTCGGCTCCGGGCGCTCGAGGCCCGGAGCCCTGCGCACGGCGGCGGACCCTACGGGAGCATGCCGGGAGGACCGAGGATCTCGATGTCGTGCTTGGCGGCGACCGCCGTGAGCACAGCGGGGTCGAGGTCGTCGAGGGCCGCGACGCTGCCGACGAAGCGCTCGAAGCCGGCGGGGCTGCTCATGACCAGCCAGCGCGCCGAGCGGTCGCCGACGCGGTAGGCGTGGGGGATCCCGCGCGGCGCGAGGACGCAGTCGCCGGGTGTCGCGTGAATCTCGCGTCCGGGCAGGAACAGCGTGACCTCGCCGTCGATGACGTAGAAGATCTCGTCCTCGGCGTGGTGGACGTGCAGCGGCGGCATGTGGCCGGCGGGCACCTCGATCATGTCGATCAGGCTGAAGCGACCGTCCGTCTGATCGGCGTCGATCAGGATGCGGACGCGGCTGCCGAGGAACTCGAGCTCGGTGGCGGTGGCGGTGGCGGTGGCGGTGGCGGCTGACATCGGAGGCCTTTCGGAGCGGGTGCTGGAGCACTGACAGGGCGATCCTGCTCCGGGCATGCCATCGGCGCAACTGAACTTCTGCAAGCTAGTATCGGCAGCGCCGATGCTAGATCTCCGCCGCCTGCGTACGTTCCGAGAGGTGATCGGCCGCCGGTCGTTCTCGGCCGCCGCTCAGGCGCTGGACTACACGCAGTCCAGCGTCTCGCAGCAGATCACGACGCTCGAGCGCGATCTCGGCGTCACGCTGGTCGACCGCACGAGCCGTCCCGTCAGGCCGACGGCCGCAGGGGCTGCCGTGCTGGCGCACGCGGATGGGCTGCTGGCACAGGCGGAGGCCGTCGAACGCGAGCTTGCCGCCCTGGTGAAGGGCGAATCGGGAAGCCTTCGGATGGGCGGGTTCTTCACTGCGTGGGCCACCTTCCTGCCGGGCGCCGTGGCGGCCTTCTCGCGCGCGCACCCCGCGGTCGCGCTCGAGCTGCACCAGCTCGAGCCGGCGCCCGCGATCCGGGGGATTCGCGCCGGCGAGCTCGACCTCGCGGTCGTGTACGGCTTCGGGCCGCCCGGCGACAGCGCGCTCGAGTGGAGCCACCTGCTCGACGATCCATACGCGATCGCGTTGCCCAGCCGGCATCCGCTGGCGGCGCGGCAGCAGGTCAGCCTCGCCGAGCTGGCCGGGGAACGCTGGACCAGCCCGCCGGCCGATCATGCCTACAGCCAGATCCTGCGCGACCTCTGCCGCGAGCTTGGCGGCTTCGAGCCCGACGTCGCCTACGAGACCGGCGACATCGCGATGGCCCAGCCGATCGTCGCCGCCGGGCTGGCCGTCGCGCTGCTGCCCGCGCTCGGGCTCGTTCCCGTGCACGCCGGTGTCACCGTGAAGCGCTTGCAGTCGACGCCTCCGGCGCGCTCGGTGTGGACGGTCCGGCCGCGACATCGGCGGGCGCCGGTGGCGACCGCGATGAACGAGGCGCTGGCGCACGCCGCGCGCGAACCCGCGCTGGCGCCGGGAGCGTGAGGCGCTGCGTCAGGCGGCGAGCTTGCGGCAGATCGAAGCGAGGCTGCGCTTCTCCGCCTCGTCGAGCACCGCGAACGCCTGCGCCACCCGATGGCTGTGCTCGGGGAACAACCGGTCGACGATCTCGCCGCCGCGCTGGGTGATCGCGACGCTCGCCGCGCGCCGGTCGCTCACCAGCCGGCGGCGGTGCACGAGGCCGCGGCTCTCGAGCGTCGTGACGACCTCGGTCGCGTTGGCCTTGGACGTGCGCAGCCGCGCGCGCAGCACCCGCAGCTCGAGCTCACCGCCCGCCGTCGTCAGGATCACGAGGACCGAGAAGCCCGTCGCCGACAGGCCCTCGCGCTCGAGATCGGCGCTCAGCCGGCGCCGGACGGACGCCTCGGCGCGCAGCAGCGAATCGAGAGCGCGATGCGCGAGCGGGTCGCCGGGCACGAGGGTCATCCTGGCGCCGGACCGTACCTGGCGCGGCGGACGCTGCCGGTCGTCAGGAAAGCACGAGCAGCGCCGCGCGCGGGGAGCCGCACGGGCCGATCCGCGCCCAGAAGCGCACGCCGTACTCGTGCCGCGGGCGAACGACCGTGGTGCACACCTCGCGCGAGCCGGCGGCAACGTCGACGAGCAGCGTCAGGAGGTTCTCCACGCTGGCGGCGTTGCTGTCGGCGGGCACGAGGAAATCGCCGATGTGCCGGTTGACGGCATCGGTCTCGTCGATCGCGAAGAGCGTCTCGGCCGCCGCGGACACGGCACAGACCGACAGCGACATGTCGACGACGAGAAACGGCTGGTCGTGTCGCGGCGCGACATCGACCCGCGCCTGCAGGACGACCCCGAGGCCGCAGTGATCGCAGACGCGCGAGGCCGGTGGCGCCGCGCGCGGGTGAGGCCTGAGGCCGCAGTGCCCGCAGAACGAGATGAGCTCGCCGTCCTGCCCGTCGACCTCGATGGGCCGCAGGGCGTGCAGGCGCCTCATACCTGCGCCTCCCGACGCTCGCGTTCGGCCTCGGGCACCGACAGCGGGGCGACCTCGCGGACCGAAGCCCCCTGGCGATCGTCGATCAGGGCGAGCACCTGGCGGTGCGCCGCGAACGGCTGGTGGGGCAGCATGCGCGTGCCGGTCGTGCGGACGGGAGCCGTCTGGTGAGAACTGCGAAACAGGGCGGTGGGCAGTGGACCCGCCGTGGCGCGCACGCGGTAGGCCCAGAGGGCGATGTCGTCGTCCGCCAGGTGACTGCCGGCGATGACGACGGCATTGGGCGAGAGCGATGCGACGACGTCGGAGAGGCCGGAGACGCCGGCGACCGGCAGCGCCATCACCCGCGCGCCGGAGCGCCCGCAGAACAGCTCGAAGGCCCGCACCGCGAGGGCATCGCGATCGAGTTCGCTGCGGGTCGCGTCGCCGACGAGGATCGCGAGGCGGCGCACGGGCGCCGGAGCGAGGCGCTGCGCCCGGCGCAGCCAGCCGTCCGCCCAGCGCGCCGCGAAGGCCCACGGCGCGCTGTCGGTGCCAAAGCGCTCCCCGAGCTCGTCGAGCGACGGCAGCAGAACCTCCTCGACCGCCCGCTCCACCGAGCGCAGCGCGAGCGCGGACTCCATGGCGCCGTCGGCACGATCGAGCTCGAAGCCCGCGAGCGCGCCGACCAGCGTGTGCGTATCGGTGCTGAGCGCCTCGCGCGCACGGCTGACGGCGGACGAGATCGAAAGCCCCTGCTGGAGCGCATCGCGCAGGGCCGCGACTTCACCGTGCGTGTACTGGCGGTGCTGTCCGGCAGAACGCTGGGGCTTGGGATAGCCGAAGCGACGCTCCCAGGCGCGGAGCGTGTTCGGGCTGACGTTCAGCAGCGCAGCCGCTTCGCTGGTCTTCAGAGTCCGCATTGGGACATCATGGGCCCTCACGGGAGGCGATGCAAACCACACGGCGTGCGCTGCGGGCGCAGCGCCGGGCTCGCGCTGCAGCGTAGATCGAGAGGCGCACGGCGCAGCGCATGCTTTTGCGCAGCTGCCCGCGGCGAACTTTTGCAAATTCGGCTGCATCGAAGCGTCGGGCGTCGCGGTCGCCCGGTCGCCCTTCACCAGCGAGATCGCTGGGCTACGTTAGGCGCGCAGCTCAACGACCCACCACCCGGAGGTCCTCCATGTCCCAGCTCAAGTACCGCGCGTACCCATTCCTGATCACCGCGATCAGCGTTCTCGCAGCGACCGGCGGCGCGTTCCGCGGAAACTGAGCAAGCGCCGTTTGCCGTCGGCGGCGGGGGTACGGTTCGGCCCGTGAACGCCGCTCGCGCCCCAGCGCATCCCAGGGCCGCCGTCGCGGCGGCCCTGATGCTGCTGCTGGCGGCGTCGCCGATCCTGCTGGCGTCATCGCCGGAGGAGCTCTACGACCCGCTGACGCTCGTGCTCCTCGCGGGCGCGACCATCAGCGTCCTGTTCGCGTCGGCGTGGGCAGGCGCGATCGACATCTCGGCGGCGTTCGTGTGCTTCATGCTCGCCGTGGCCTTCGTCGGACCTGCCGCTGCGTTCGCGATCCCGGTGGTGGCCGAGCTCGTCACGTTCGTCGTGCGCCGCCACCGGCGTGCGGGACGTCGCTACCGAACCTCGGTGCTGCCGATCAACCTCGCCGCGACGGCCGTCCCGAACTTGCTTGCGGCATTGCTCTACGGGAGCCTCGTCGGCAAGCTCGAGAACGCAGAGCCGGTGGCCCTCGCGGTCCTCGCGCTCGTCGCGGTCGCGTTTCTGATCTTGAACTTCGTGTTGCTGAGCACCCTGCTGGCGCTGCTTGACGGCGTCCGGGTCCGCACCGCGCTGCGCCCGCCGCGCGAGCTGCTGCCCTCGCTCGCCTTGACCGTGGCGCTGACGGTCTCGATCGCCGGCGTCTTCGCGCGGCTCGGGCTCGCGGCGGGCGTCTTCCTCGTGCTCATCATCGTCGCCTTCACGTACATGTCTCGCCTCGTGGTGATCGCGCGCGAGCGAACAGAACGCTATGCGGCGATGTCCTGGGGCGTGCTCTCATCGCTCGTGCGGGCGCTCGACCGCCGCGACGGCCGGACCGCGCGCCACAGCGCCGCCGTTGCGGCCTTTGCGCGCGACATCGCGCTCGAGTGCGCGATGAGCAGGCGCGACGTCGAGCTCGCGCATACCGCCGGGCTGCTGCACGACATCGGCCGCTTCGCGCTTCCCGACCGCGTCATGGAGCGCGACGGGACGCTCACGCAGGCCGACTGGGAGGCGATCCACCAGCACCCCGAGCTCGGCGCCGACCTGCTGCGCGACCTCGGCGTCTACGGCCCGGTCGCCGAGATCGTGCGCGCTCACCACGAGCGGATCGACGGCCGCGGCTACCCGCGCCGCCTCAAGGGCGAAGAGATCCCGGAGATCGCGCGCATCGTCGCGGTCGCCGAGGTCTACGACACGCTGACGACGCAGGACACCTACCGCGACCGGATGACGTCCTTTCAGGCGATGACCGAGCTGCGCCGCGTGGCGGGGCGCCAGCTCGACGAGCGCTACGTCGAGGCGCTCGCGTCGCTGCTGGCCGGACGCGGGATGGATTACCGCCACGCCGACACCGCGGACTTCGACCGCGAGCTGGCGATCGAGGGGCGGATCGCCGACTCGGTGGCGCTGGACTCCTCGTGACCAGCGCCGGCCGCGCGTGACGCGGATCTCGCAATCGCCGCTGGCGGCGGACTCTACGATCCGCCCGTGAAACCTCTACGCGTCGCAACGCTGCGCCGCCGCCTGGGGGCGTTGGGCGCGATGCTGCTGGTGCTCGCCGGATGCAGCAGACAAGAGCCCGACGGCGTGCCGGAAAGCTGCTTTGGCGACCAGGCCGCGCTGATGAGCGCGCTGCGACAGGCGCCGGGAGAGGTCACGCTGGAGGACGGCACGCGCCTGTCGCGCTGCGTCAGCCGCGCGCGCACCGACGGCGACCTGCAGTCGCTGGGCATCTCCTTCGGCCGCCTCGCGGACACGTTGCGCGCGCGAGCACAGACCGACGCGCGCGCCGCGCTGCAGCTCGGCTACCTCGCGGGGGCGGTGCGGGCCGGTGCGCGCGGCGCCGCCGACGGACTCGCCAACCAACTCGCGCGGCGCATCGAGCAGCTCGCGGCGCTCCCTCCCGCAGCACCCGCCGCGTCAGCCGCCGCGCTCGCGCGCGGGAAGCGCGCGGGCGAGAAGCGCGGATGAAGCTGCGCCTCTACCACCACCGCGACGGCGCACGGATCGCCTACCGCGAGGCGGGCGTCGGGCCGGGTCTGTGCCTCATGCACAGCGCCGCGCTGTCGCACCGCGAGTTCGTCCCGCTCGTCGAGCACCTCGCCGACCGCTTCCGCCTCGTGCTGCCCGACCTGCCGCTGCACGGCGACTCCGAGGACCGCCCGCGCCACCCGTACACGCTGGACTGGCTGGCCGAGGTGATGGCCGCGTTCTGTCGCGAGACGTGCGGCGCGCACCCGCTCGTCGGCGGTCACGGCGCCGGGGCGGAGATCCTGCTGCGGGCGGTGTCGACGGGGCAGCTGCAGCCGGCGACCCTCGTGGTCATGCCCAACCGCCTGCACGGGCAGCCGGCGCGCTCGCGGCTGCCGGTGCCGCTGCGCGCGGTCGCTCCCGCGGCAGCTCTGCCCGGCCTCGATCGGGCCGTCTCGCGCGCCGTGCCGCTCGCCTACCGCCCCGAGCAGGGGATGAAGCTCACCGCGCGCGGCAACCCCGCGGCCCGCGATCTCGTGCGCCACGCGACGGCGGATGTCGCCGGCAACGCGAACCTCGCGCGGTCGTGGTCGCGCTGGGTGCGGCGCTGGCCGAGCGGCGCGCAGACCGCCCTGCTGGACGCCTACCCGCGCATCGAGGCGCCCGTCCTGCTGCTCTGGGCCGACCGCGACCGCTACCACCCGCTCGCCTGCGCCGAGCAGGCGCTGGACCTCCTGCCCGATGCGCAGCTGCGGGTGCTGACGGGCACCGGCTTTCTGATCGCCTACGACGATCCGGTCGGGGTGGCGCGGGAGATCACGGCCTTCTGCCTGTAAGGCCGCAGCGGCACCGGTCAGGCCGCGCTGCCGCGCGCCATCTTGCGCAGGTCCATCGCCTCGTCGAACGTCGCCTCGTCGACGCCCTGCTCGAGCGCGACCTCGCGCAGCAGGCGGCCGGAGCTCGCGGCCGCCTTGACGATCGCGCCCGCCTTGTCGTAGCCGATGAACGGGTTCAGCGCTGTCGCCGCCGCGAGCGTCGATTCCGCCGAGCGCCGGCAGCCGTCGAGGTTGGCCTCGATCCCCATCACGCACTTGTCGGCGAACAGGCGGCTCGTCGTCGACAGCAGGTGAATGGAGCCGAGCAGGTTGCGCGCGATCAACGGGATGCGCACG
Source organism: Actinomycetota bacterium (assembly GCA_019348435.1). Lineage (GTDB taxonomy): Bacteria > Actinomycetota > Thermoleophilia > Solirubrobacterales > Solirubrobacteraceae > CADCVQ01. The sequence continues at coordinate 1,739 of JAHWJM010000008.1, read as the reverse complement.
TTGAGCTCGAAGTTGCCCTGCAGCCCGCCGACGGTGATCGCGACGTCGTTGCCGATCACCTGGGCGCCGACCTGCATGACGACCTCGGGGATCACCGGGTTGACCTTCCCCGGCATGATCGAGGAGCCCTTCTGCAGCTCGGGCAGCAGGATCTCGCCGATTCCGGCGCGCGGTCCCGAGCCCATCAGCGCGAGGTCCTGGGCGATCTTCGTCAGCGACACGGCGACGACCTTCAGCGCGCCCGAGAGCTCGACGAGCGCGTCGCGGTTGGCCTGTGCCTCGAACGGATCCTCCGGCGGTGAGATCGTCAGCCCGCTGGTCTTGCTCAGCCGCACCCGGATGCGCTCGGCGAACTCGGGGTGGGTGTTGAGCCCGGTGCCCACGGCGGTGCCGCCGAGCGGGATCTGCGCGACCTGCGGCAGCGCGTTGCGCACCCGGCGCGCGCCGAGGCGCACCTGCGCCGCGTAGCCGGAGAACTCCTGGCCCAGCGTCACCGGAACCGCGTCCATCAGGTGCGTACGACCGGACTTCACGACGTCCTCGAACTCGGCGGCCTTCGCGGCGAACGCGGCCTCGAGGTGCTCGAGTGCCGGCAGCAGCGTGTTCGTCGCCTCGTCGAGCGCGGCCAGATGGACGGCACTGGGGAACACGTCGTTGGACGACTGGCCCATGTTCACGTGATCGTTGGGGTGAGCGCCCTCGCCCGCGAGGTTCGCGATGACCTCGTTGGCGTTCATGTTCGTCGACGTTCCCGAACCGGTCTGGAAGACGTCGATCGGAAACTGGTCGTCGTGCTGCCCGGCGGCGACGTCCTCGGCGCTGCCGGCGATCCGCTCGGCGAGATCGGCGTCGAGCTTGCCGAGCTCGGCGTTGACACGCGCGGCGGCGCCCTTGATCGCCGCGAGCCAGCGCACGACGCTGACCGGCACCCGCTCGCCCGAGACCGGGAAGTTCTCGACCGCCTTGGCCGTCTCGCCGCCCCACAGCTGCTGGTCAGCCACGCTCATGCCATGTCCTCGCATCGTCGGTTACCGTGCCGACAACGCTAGCGGCCCGCTAGCCGCCGGCGGTGGCGCCCTGGGCTCTGAAGCGGCCGCTGACGACCTCGACGGATGGCTTGGCCTTGTTGCGCACGTCGAACAGGCCCTTCTGGTTCAGGCCCCGCAGGAGCTTGATGTTCGGCACCTGGCTCTTGATCGATCCGCCGTAGAAGGTGGGCGCCACGGCGAAGTCGCGCAGGTTCCACACGAGCGCGCCGGCGAGGTTGGGGATCCGCGCGTAGGTCGACAGGTGCAGGTCGAGCAGGTGCGCCTGGAACGCATAGCCGCCGGGGGCGGTCGTCGGGTTGAGGCCGTTGGCCTCGGCGCCGAACTCCGTGACGGCGATGACCTTGTCGGGGAAGACCTTGCGCAGCCGCTGCAGCCGCGCGCGGATCAGCGCCCGCAGTTCTTCGGCGGGAGCGTGCGTGGCCTCGTACCAGCCGATGTAGTTCGTCCAGCCGATCATGTCGATGTTCCGGTAGATGCGCGAGGTCTTCTTCGGCGGATGCGCGCCCCAGATGTCGAGCGCGATCGGGCGGCTGGGATCGATGCGCTTGAGCTCGGCGGCCATCGAGTCGACGTACGGGATCTGCCCCTCCGGATGGCCGTTGCCGGCGACCTCGTTGGCGAGGTTCCACGTGATGATCGACGGGTGCAGCTGCGCCTGGCGGAACGTCGTGCGCACGCGGCCCTTGGCCA
>JAHWJM010000089.1 GCA_019348435.1 Actinomycetota bacterium | reverse complement strand
CCCCGCGCTGGTCGCGGACTACGCCCGCGAGGTCCCGTCGTACGGCGACGGCTGGGGCGGGCCGCGTCCGGCGGCGCCGCGCGTGCTGGCCGGGGCGGCACCGGTGCCGGATCCGGCGTGGACGGTGTCGCCCGCGGACCGGGTGCTGCTGGCGGTGTCGTTGCACGATCCGGCGGGCCTCGGCGCGGTGACCGGCGCCCCGGTTGCGGTTGGCGAAGAAGAAGATCGGCACCTGCGCCGTGTCGGGATCCTTGCGGATCTCCTCGGCGACGACGCCGAAACGCTTGCCCGATTCGCCGGCGCCCGCGGCCTCGACGTGTTCGTCCGCGACGTCGGGCGCGAGACCACGGTGATCGCGAACGTGAGCTCGCGCGGGCGCCTGCGCGGGCGCGAGCGCGCGGCACCGCCCCCCACGCGGCCGTCGCTGAGCGCCGATGGTGCCACCGCGGCGTTCGCCTCGTCGGCATCCAACTACGTGCGCGGCGACACCAACCGGGTGGCCGACGTGTTCCTGCGGCGCCTGACGCCCGCGGCGAGCGCCACCGCCGTTCGCCGCGTCGGTCTGGTCGACGGGCGCCTGCTCATCGTGTTTCGCTCCCACGACCGCTCGCCATCGCCGCTGCAGTGCCGCCTCGATCGCGGCGAGCCGACGCTGTGCCCGCTCGGCGGGCTGCTGCTGCCGAAGCTGAGCCGAGGCAGGCACGTGCTGCACGCGCTGGCCGGCGCGCCGGGAGCCCACTACGCCCGGCGTCCGATCGTCATCCGCATGACGATCGGCAAGGGACGCCCGCGCGTACGGGTCCAGAATCCGGGCGATCGCCTGTGATTTTCGTCCGGGATTTTGCAGATGCTCATAAACCCGGTATAAGGGCAGCTTCGGTTCGAGATTTATAGGGGGAGTACATGGCTCGACGAGGCCGTTCCATCGGGGGCGGGGCAATTGCCTTGGCCACCGGGATGCTGATCGCTCTGCCCACGTTCTCGAACGGAGCGACCGTCACGAACGAGCTGCGCTCCTTCGAGTCGGTCCAGCCGCGCGCGGTGTCGGCGAACCCGCGAACCGAGCCGCCCCTGCACGGCACCAACCCGCACGGGCAGGGCACAGCCGCCGTCGTCGACCTGACGCCCAACCCCGAGCGTCCCTACACCGTCGACTCGAGTGGCAACGCGGCGGACGAGGACATCATCGTCGGCCGCTCGCGCGGTGAGCAGCGCGCCGACGGGACCTACCACGGCCACATCACGGTGGCATCGGCGTTCGGCAACGAGATCATCGGCCGGGACACCCTGCCGGGCCAGAGGATCGGAACGGCCGACGCCCCGGAGGGGATCGCCACCGACCTGCTCACGGGGCTCTGCACCAGCACGGGCATCTGCCTGGAGCTCGTCACGGTGTACTCCGAGACGACGAACACCGGCTCCTTCAACAGCTTCAGCCTCGCGCGAGCGGCGCTCGGCGGCACCAGCGGCGTGCCGGCGGTTCGCATCGCGGCGGCGGAGTCGACGGGCAACATCACGAGCGACGGCACATGCCAGACCGCGGGCGGATCCAGCCGCGTCGCGGACGTCGACGCCGGCGGGGCCCTCGCCGACGTCTCGCAGTCCACCAGCCAGTCGCAGGCGTGCCGCGGGGCGGCACCGACGCAGGCGAACACCTCGAGCGTCATCAACCTCAGGGACCGCGCCCTCGGGCTGCCCTTCCCGAACTCGGAGGGCTGCACAAACGGCACCCCCGACACGGTGACCGGCCTGCCGACGCTGCTGCCGATCGTCTGCAACGCCGATGACTCGTCGGCTACGGGTGGCACGCAGGCCGTCGCCCCGGCAGACCGCACGCTGGCGTACGGTGTGCGTCACGCGCTCGACGTCTACGTGCTGGCGACTGGCACCACCGCGCTGGCGCAGGTCTCGACCGCGCAGTCGGAGTCGCTTGCCGTTTCGCCTGCGGCCGCGACGGCCCCGCCGCCGCCACCACCGGCGGTGACGCCGCCGCCGGCGGTGACGCCGCCGCCGGCGACGACCCCGCCGCCGCCCGCCGCGGATGATGACGGGCCCGGCGCCGGGGACGACGATGACGCCGGTGACGAGGGTGCCGGTGACGAGGGCGCCGGTGACGACGGTGACGACGGTGGCGCCGGCCCCGCCGGTCCCGCCGGCCCCGCGGCGGACGTCGGCGACAAGCAGCTGCCGTTCACCGGCACGGACGTCGTCGTGCTCGGACTCGCCGGGTCGCTCCTGCTTGCCGCAGGGCTGACGCTGCGCGGTCCCGTGCGGCGTCGCGAGCTCGACTCCTAGAACACGCGTCGCATCACGCGGCTGGGGCGCCCTACGGGTGCTTCAGCCGCGCGCGGTCCGCGCGCGCCCACGTCACGCGCGCCGCGCGTGCCGCGTCACTGCGGCTGGCGGTAGCGCACCGACGCCAGCAGCGTGCGCAGCTCGGCGATCCTGCGAGCCGTCGGCCGCAGCACGGTGAACGCCTGGATGCTGTAGGTGCGCCAGCGACTCGAGGCGCCCATCGAGAGAATGCGGATCGGCTGGCGGTTGCGCGTGCGGCCGATCAGTTCGGTCACGATCGTCGACGCCGTGCCGACCTTCGCGCGATGGCGGCTGATCTCGCTCGCCTTGAACAGCCTCGCGAGCTCGTTGCGATCCGCCCGCCGCACCCGTTGCCCGGCGTCGGCGCCGCCGGCCGCCGACAGCGCCACCGAAACCGTCTGGTCGCGGCTCACGGCGGTCAGGACGGACTGCCGAAACGACGTCTTCCAGCCCTTCGGCAGGTCCAGCGTGATGCCGAGCTTCGGGTACACGCGCGCATCGGCCGCGACGCGCTGGTCTGCCGCGGTGGTCGTGGCCGGAGCGGGCCCCGGCTCATCGTCGCGAAAGATGACCCAGCCGATCAGCACCCCTGCGAACAGAACACCGACGAACGCCAGGGCCTGGGGCGGGATGTGGGGGAGGCGCCGGCGCCGCTTGCCGCTGTCGCCCTTGTGGTGCTCGGGGCTTGCGCCTTCGTCGTGTTCGGTGGCCATGGCGGGCGATGGTAGAGCCGCACCGGCGCCGGTGCGGCACGTGTCGCGTAGGCTCAGGCGATGCTCGCGCCGCGCCCGTCCCGCGCCCGCCGCCTACCGACGTGCGTGGCGCTGGCGGTCATCCTGCTGCTCGCGACGGCCGCCGCCGCCGCCGCCGCGAGCTGGTCGTCGGCGAGCCGGCTGCACACGAGCCGCGAGTTCCATCCCGCGACGGCGCTGCCCGACGGCCGTGTGCTCGTCAGCGGTGGCTTCAGCTTCTCGGGCATCCAGGCGTCCGCGGAGCTGTTCGACCCGAAGGCAGGGCGCTGGCAGAACACGTTCCCGATGAGCGCGGCGCGCTTCGCCCACACCTCCACGCTGCTCGCAGATGGCCGCGTGCTCGTCGCCGGCGGGGCGAATCTCGGCGACGGGTACGTCGCGCCCGCCGAGCTCTTCGACGGGACGGCGGAGACGTGGCAGCCCGCCGGGCAGCTGCGCCGCGCGCGCGCCAACCACACCGCATCGCTGCTCGCCGACGGCCGCGTCCTCGTCGCCGGCGGTCTGGCGCGCAACCACACCGAGCTGCGCAGCGCCGAGATCTACGATCCGGCGACGAACTCCTGGTCGCGGGCGGGTTCGATGCGCGCCGCCCGCTACCACCACACGGCGACGACGCTGCCCGACGGCCGCGTGCTCGTCACCGGCGGCGATCACGAAGAGGACGACTTCCTGCGCTCCGCGGAGATCTACGACCCGCGCCGCAACCGCTGGACGCGCGCGCGCAGCATGCGACGGCTACGCGGCAACCACACCTCGCTGCTGCTGCCCAACGGGCGGGTTCTCGTGGCGGGCGGCGGCGCGCGTACCCCCGGCTTCACGAAGGGTGCCGAGATCTACGACCCGGCCAGGAACCGCTGGCGCGACGCGGGCAACATGAGGGCCGCCCGCGGCTTCCACATCGCCGCCCTGCTGCCCAGCGGCCAGGTGCTCGTCGCCGGAGGCTTCGCCGACTCGGGCACGCTCCGCGGCGCCGAGCTCTTCAACCCGGCGTCGAATCGCTGGCGGCGCACCAAGCCGCTGCGCCGCGCCCGCGCCCATGCGTCGGTGGCGGTGATCGGCGACCGCGTGCTCGTCGCCGGCGGGGGAGTCGTGTCGGGACGCATCGTCCCGACCGCCGAGCTGTACAAGCCCTGACAGCTGCGGCGGATCGCCACGCGTAGCGCCGTCGCCCGCCGGTAGCGTCAAATCCCCATGAACCGGCGCGCCTGGCTGCTGATGTCGCTTCTCGCCGCACTGTGGGGAGCCTCCTACCTGTTCATCAAGGTGGGCCTCGAGGACGGCCTGGAGCCGGTCTTCATCGTCTTCACGCGGCTGGCGCTCGGCGCGCTCGTGCTCGTCCCGCTCGCCATGCGGGCGGGCGTGCTCACGCGGGTGGCCGGCCTCGGGCGCCCGATCGCCTTCGTGGCCGTCATCCAGGTCGTGCTGCCGTTCTTGCTCATCACGTTCGGCGAGCAGCACATCTCCTCGGCGCTGACCGGGATCCTCGTCTCGGCGGCGCCGATCTTCACCGCCCTGATCGCGGTGCGCTTCGACGACGAGGAGCGCCCGCACGGGATCGCCGCGGCCGGGGTGGTCATGGGGATCGCCGGGGTGGTGCTGCTGTTCGGCATCGACCTCCGCGGTGATGCGCAGGCGCTGGCGGGCGGGCTCATGGTGCTGCTGGCCTCCGTCGGCTACGCCGTCGGCTCGCTGTATCTCAAGCACCGGCTGCGCGGCGTGCCACCGGTCGCGATCGCGGCCTCGACGCTGGTCCTCGGCACCGTCCTCCTGCTGCCCTTCGCGGTCGTCGCGGTGCCCGTGCAGACGCCGGAGCTGCAGACGATCGGCGCGCTGCTGGCGCTCGGCGCGGGCGGCACCGGCATCGCGTTCGCGATCTTCTACACGCTGATCGCCGACATCGGCCCCGGCCGTGCCTCCCTCGTGGCCTACATCGCGCCCGGCTTCGCCGTCTTCTACGGCGCCACGCTGCTCAGCGAGCCGATCACGGCGGGGGCGATCCTCGGCCTGATCCTGATCCTCGCCGGGTCGTGGATCGCCGCGGAGGGGCGCTGGCCGGGCCGGCCGCGGGCGACACCGGGCGAGCCGCTCGAGCCGCCGCCGCCGGTGCGCGAGCCGGGGAGGTGAGCCTCATCGTGCGCGGATGCGCAGCCCGGTTCGGCGGCCGGTGATCAGGGCGTGCTTGTTGACCACTCCCGGAAGGCCGCCGGCGAAGCCGCCGGGCGTGACATACCAGCGGTCGAAGGCGTTCGTGCGCGATACATGCGAAACGGTCGGGTAGTAGAGCGCCAGCGCCGGCAGGTCGCGCGCGATGATCGCCTGCATGCGGCCGAGCATGCGCCGTCGCGCGGCGACGTCTGCGGTCACCAGCTGACGTTCGGCCAACCGGTCGAACTCGCCGTCGACCCAACCCTGCGCGCCCTGCAGCCGGCCCTCGATTCGCGACGAGAAGAACGTGCGCAGAAGATCGGGATCAGCGTTGGGCGCAGTGCCGCCGGGGCCGGGGTAGAGCGTCAGCGCGGCCTCGTCGGCGTTGCGCCGCGTGCGCTCGAACAGCGTCGGCAGGTCGACGGCGCGCGGCTCGAGCTCGATCCCCACGGACTTCAGCGACGCGATGAGCAGATCGAGCACCGGCGGCACCGGGGCGTTGCCGGTGAGCAGCCGCAGTCGCAGTGGCGCTCCGTCATGGTCGCGCCGCAAGCCGCCGTCCCCGCTGCGCCGGAAGCCGGCGTCGTCGAGCAGCCGCTCCGCCTCGGCGCGATCGAACGAGTACTGCTCGACGTTCGCGTGGAACGGATGGCCGGGCGGCAGGAATCCCGGGTTTCCCGGCCTCCCGTGTCCGCCCAGCAGCCGCTGCACGATCGCCGTGCGGTCGATGGCCAGCGCGCAGGCGCGGCGGAAGCGGACATCGCCGGTGGGGCCTTCGCGCGCGAGGTTGAAGATCAGCGGGAACGTCCAGCTGCCGGTGTGGTCGAGGATCGCGTAGTCCTCGTCCGTGCGCAGCGCCGCGAGCGCCTCCGGCCGGCCGCCCTCGACCGGGGTGCTCGCGAGGTCGATCTCGCCCGCGCGCAGCGCCGCCAGCTCGTCGTCGACCGGGTGCAGCTCGAGGCGCCGCACGAACGGCGTGCCGAGGAAGTAGCGCTCATGGGCCGCGTACAGCGCCGATCCCTCACCGACCGAGAACGAGCTGAGGCGGTAGGGGCCCGTCCCGACGAGCACGTCCTTCTCCTGAGCGCGCAGCGGGTCGTCGATCGGCGACCAGACGTGGCGCGGGATGATCGGCAGCGCTGCGGCGACGGCCTCGGCAAACGTGACCGCCGCTCTGTGCAGCTCGACCTCGACGGTCAGCGGCGCCGTGGCGCGCGCCGCGCGCACGCCGAACGGCTGGGCGACGAGCAGCGGCCCGAGCGGCTGCCGGGCGAAATAGTCGAACGTGAACGCGACGTCCTCGGCGGTCAACGGCCGGCCGTCGTGCCAGCGCACGCCCTCGCGCAGCTCGAAGGTGTAGGTCAGCCCGTCCGCCGAGCGCTCGAAGCGCCGGGCAAGCCACGGCAGCAGGCGCCCGCTGGCGTCCTTCCACAGCAGCGAGTCGTAGAGGTAGCTCATCTGCACGTATCCCGGCCCGGCGATGTAGGCGAACGGGGACGGAAAGCCGAAGAAGCCGCCCGGCAGCCGGACCGTCCCGGCCGGGGGCGCGGGCGCCGAGCCGCCGCAGGACGGCAGGCCGACGGCGATTGCCGCCGCCGCCGAGCCGCGCACGAACGTGCGCCGTGTCATCCGCGGCGCCATCAGTGCTCACCGATGTCGAAGGTCGGCGCGGAGGCGACCATGCGGCGGGCCGTGTCGCTGCGGGGGCTCACGCCGACGCGCTGCGACGGTCCCTCCTCCACGACCCGGCCGGCGTCGAGCACGATGATCCGGTCGGTCACCTTGCGCACGAGCGCAAGGTCGTGGGAGATGAGCACGAGCGCAAGCCCCATCTGCGTCTGGCGCTCGCGCAGCACGGCGAGCAGTCGCGCCTGCTCGGATGCGTCCAGCATGCCCGTGGGCTCGTCGGCGATGAGCACGTCCGGCCACGTGATCAGCGCGCGCGCGAGCGCGATGCGCTGCAGCTGCCCCCCCGACAGCTCGTGCACGCGGGCGTCGAGGAACGCGCTCGAGCACGGCAGGGCGACCGCGTCGAGGCTTTCCTGCACGACAGCGCGGCGCTGGCGCTCGTTGAGCTCGCCGGCGATGTCGAGCGGCTCGCGTACGAGCTCCTCGACGCGCAGGCGCGGCGAGAGCGCCTCCCACGGGTCCTGCATGACCAGCTGCGCCCGTGGCCGCAGCCCGCGCACGTCGCGCGGCGTCCGCCGGCTCGCACTGTCGAGGTGGACCTCGCCCGCATCCGCGTCGAGCTGTCCGGCGAGGATGCGCGCCAGCGTCGTCTTGCCGCTGCCCGAGGGGCCGACGATCCCGACCGACTCGCCGTGGACGAGCTCGACGCCGACATCGTTCAGCGCGCGCGTCCGCCTCCCGCCGCGACGAAACGTCTTGTGCAGCCCGGCGGCGGACAGCACGCACCTCAGCCCGCCGGGATGGCACGCGACGAGCCGCCCTCGTGAGGGTTGCAGCACCGGCAGCTGTTGCTGGCAGATCGCCTCGGCCTGCGTGCAGCGCGGCCAGAACGCGCAGCCGTCGGGGATCGCCCGCGGGTCCGGCGGCGCGCCGCGGATCGGCCGCAGGTCCTTCGTCGTGCTCATCACCGGATAGGCCCGCACGAGCGCCGCCGTGTAGGGATGCGCCGGGCGGTCGATGACGTCGCGCGTGTTGCCCGTCTCGATCGCCTTGCCCGCGTAGAGCACGAGGCAGCGCTCCGCCAGCCGCGCGGCGGCCGGCAGGTCGTGCGTGAACACGACAAGCCCGAACCCGCGCGCTCGGGACAGCGCCGCGACGCGCTCCAGCAGCTCGTCGCGCGAGGCCGGATCCAATCCGGCGGTCGGCTCGTCGAGCACGAGCAGCTCAGGATCGAGCGCCAGCGCCATGGCGAGCGTCGCGCGCCGGCGCTCACCGCCGGAGAGCTCGTGCGGATGGCGCTCGAGCAGCTCGAGGTCGAGCCCCAGCTCGGCGGCCAGCTCGCCCGCGCGTTGCCGCGCTCGCGTCCGGTCCATGCCGCGGTGTTCGCGCAGCGGCTCGGCCAGCTGGATGCCGATCGTGGCGACCGGGTTGAACGGAGCTCCCTGCAGCGCGATCGCGACGGTCTCCGAGCGCAGCTTGCGCAGCACCGCCGGATCGGCGCCGATGACCTCGTGGCCGCCTATGCGCACGCTGCCGGTGGCGTCGGGCGGCCCGGTGAGGCCGACGATGCAGTGCGCCAGCGTCGTCTTCCCGGCCCCGCTCTCGCCGACGATCGCCAGCGCTTCGCCGCGCTCGAGCGAGAGGCTCACCCCGCGCAGCGCCTCGACCTCACCGGCGAAGCGCACGCGCAAATCGCAGACCTCCAGCAGCGCGGCCGTCACGTGCGCTCCCAGCGCGGGTTGGAGCGCGGCTCCAGGCCGAGGCCGACGAACGCCAGCCCGACGGCGGCCAGCGTGATCGCCAGGCCCGGCGGCAGG
>JAHWJM010000088.1 GCA_019348435.1 Actinomycetota bacterium | reverse complement strand
GATCGCCATCGCTTTGTTCGGCATGATCAACACGGCGCACGCCGCGCTGCCCCACCTGGAGCCGACGAGCGGCAGGCTCGTGGTCGTCGGGTCGATCGCGGGCCGCGTGCCGGTACCGTGGCTGGCCGCCTACACGGCGGCGAAGCACGGCGTTCGCGGATTCGTGCGCACGCTGCAGATCGAACTGCGGGCGCTCGGAAGCCCGGTGTCGGTCGCGCTCGTGGCGCCCGGCCCGGTGGACACGCCGTTCTGGCGGCGCGCGCGCACGACCGACGGGCGGACGATGCCCCGGCTGCTCGGTGCCTACCGGGCCGAGGACGTCGCCAGAGAAGTCGCGCGGGCGGTTGGCCCCTCCCGAACGACCGAACGCACGGTCGGCGGGCTGATGGCGACGTGGGCGCTGCTGGATGCGATCGCTCCGAACACCGCCCTGCGCGTCGTCGGCCGCGCAGCGAAGATCGGCTGGCGCAACCGCGAGAGCCGGCCCGCGAACGACGCCGACAGCCTGACCGAACCGCTCGGCCGCGCGCGACAGCGCCTCGGCTTTCGGACCAGGCCGAGCCTGCTGGTCAAGCTGCGAGACCTCAGGGAGGCTGCGCGGAGCGCGGCGAGGTAGGAGGCACCGGCGGTGCACCGCTGCGGTGGCGTGCGCCGGCACCGTCGCCATTAGGCTGCGCGGGGTGCGCCGCCTGCTCGCCCTGCTGCTCGCCGTGGGTCTCGCGACCGCGGTCGCCGTCGCGGTCGCGCAGGAGCACCCGACCGGCGACCGGGGCGCCGCGACCGCTTCGGAGCAGGCCCTGCCCGCGCCCGACGCGGTGCTGCCCAAGCAGCCGGCCGCGCTCGCAGACGCACTGACGGCGACCACCCGCGCGCTGCGCCAGGCGCACCGGCGCTGGGACCCGTCACACCGCGTGCCACGCGAGGTCACGCACCTGGCGCTGCACCACCAGCGCATGCTGCGCCTCATGGCCAAGCGGCGGGCGCTCGGCGACGCCGCGCTGCGACGTCTGCCCGCCGCCGTCCGCGGTGAGGCGCGCGACACGGTGGCCGGCCTGCGCCACCTCGCCGACATCCCCCGTGCCCCCGAGCGCATGCCGCGCCTGCGCGTAGCGCAGGCCGCGCGGGCGGCCGAGCTGCGCCGCCACTACCGCGAGGCGCAGCGGCGCTTCGGGGTGCACTGGACGATCCTCGCGTCGGTCAACTTCGTGGAGTCGGCGTTCGGTCGGGTGTGCAGCGCCAGCGAGGCGGGCGCGGTCGGACCGATGCAGTTTCTGCCGTCGACGTGGCGCGCGTACGGCATGGGCGGCGACATCCGCGACCCGCGCGACGCGATCCTGGCGGCGGCGAACTACCTGCGGCGATCGGGCGCCCGGGAGAACCTCGACCGCGCGCTGTTCGCCTACAACCACTCCACGTCCTACGTGCGCGCGATCCGCCGCTTCGCCTCGCGTATGCGCGCCGACGAGCGCGCCTACCTGACGTACTACTCGTGGCAGGTCTTCGTCCGCACGCCGTCGGGCACGCGGCGGCTGACCGGCCCGCGATAGCCCTTCGCGGTCAGGTCGCCGCGACCCGCGCGCATGCAAGCGTCGGAGGTCGCCCGCGTCCGGCCCGCCGATCTGGCGCCGGCATCACGTGCGGCGCAGCCGCGAGCGCAGCGCGTGGCGAATCTGCTGCGCCTCCGGGACGCGCAGCACGATCACGGCGACGCAGTAGACGGCGATCCCGGCGGTCAGGCCGCCGCCGACCGACACCACCTGCGCCGGCAGCGAGCGCCCGAGCAGCTCGTCGAGGCCGCGCCACAGCGCGTACGCGACGGCGCCCAGGGCCACCGATGCGACGAGGATCCGCACGACGGCACGCGCGGTCGCGCCGCCCTCCAGGTGCCCGCCCAGCTCGCGCCGCAGGTAGTACGCCTGCCCCGCGCTCATCGCAGCGCTCGCGACAGCCGTCGCCACCACGATGCCGCCGGTCCCGAACGGGCCGACGAGCGCGAGCGCGACGAGGATGTTGACGACGAGGCTCGCCGCGCCGAGGCCGGTCGGCAGCCACGGGCGCTGCAGCGAGAAGAACGTGCGCGTCAGCAGCAGGTTGACGCCGGCGAACGGCATGCTGAACGAGAACCAGAACAGCGCCTCGGCGACGATGTCGGTCGAGTCGGCGCCGAACTCTCCGCGCTCGTAGACCAGGCGGGTGATCGGCTCGGCGAGCACGAGCGTGCAGGCGGCCGCGGGAATCAGCAGCAGGAAGATCTGGCGTGTGCCGGTGCCGGTCAGCTTGCGCAGGCCGTCGAAGTCGCGCCGCGTGGCGAGGCGGGCGAGCGCCGGGAACAGGACGGTCGCGACCGCGACGCTGAACATCCCCTGGGGCAGCATGTACAGCCGGAACGCCGCATCGATCGCCCGCGGCACGGCCTCGGACACCGATGCGCCGAGCACGGAGTTGATGAACAGGTTGAAGTTGATGAGGCCGAGGCTGAGCGTGATCGGCAGCATCAGGACGAGCACCTGGCGCACGCGCGCGTCGCGGAAGTTCACCTTGAACTCGAAGTCGAACTGCAGTCGCCGCAGGACCGGCAGGCACATCAAGAGCTGCACGAGCGTCCCCGCCAGCACGCCGATCGCGTAGGCGTACAGCTCGTTCGGGCCCTCGAAGTACGGCTTGAGCCCGACGAGCACGCCGATGATCACGAAGTTCCAGACGAGCGGCGCGAGCGCGGGGATCGTGAAGTGGTCGTAGGCGTTGAGGATCCCCACGAACAGCCCGTTGAGCGCGAGCAGCAGCACGATCGGGAAGAGCACCTGCGACAGGCCGACCATCAGCTCGTCGAGCGCCGGGGTGAACTCGTCGCCGGGCGTCAGCGGCGGCATGATCAGCGGCGCCATCAGGACGAAGAAGACACAGAGCGTCGTCAGCGCGGCGACGATCAGCACGACGAACGTCGACGCCAGCTGGAAGGCCTCGCGTTTTCGCCCCTTCTCGAGCAGCTCGGTGAAGACGGGCACGAACGCGGCGCTCAGCGCGGCGTCGGCGACGAGGCTGCGCACGAGGTTGGGGACCTGGAAGGCGAACGTGAACGCCGAGAAGGGACCGCTCGTGCCGAAGTAGCTGGACGCCACGACCTCGCGGGCGAGGCCCGCGATGCGCGAGAGCCCCGTGAGCATCGAGTAGATCGCGGTGTTACGGGCGATCCCCCCGGGCTTGGCCGGCGTCGGGCGTCTGTCGGCCATGATCGGTGCGCTACTCTAGGGACCGCCGCGGCTCATCCCGCGGCGCCTTCACGCTTATGGCGAATATCCACTCACAGAAGAAGCGGATTCTGCGTTCTGAGCGCGAGCGACTCGAGAACCGCCACTACACCTCGGCGGTGCGGACGTACTTCCGTCGCCTCGAAGCCGCTGTCGCCGCCGGCGACGACGCGACCGCCGACGCGGAGCACCGCGAGCTCGTCAGCCTGATCGACAAGGCGGTCAAGCGCGGCGCGCTGCATCGCAACACCGGCGCCCGCAAGAAGTCCCGCGCCTCCCGCGTTCGCCGCGGCAGCGCCGCCGACTGACCCGCCCGCCCTCGCCCGCGTCGCGTCTTACGGCTAGCCGGCGCGTTCGGCGCTGTGCAGCCCGCCGCGCGCCCACCCCACGACGAGCGTGAACATCGCCACCAGGCAGACGGCGCTGAGCGCGACCTTCGTCGGCTCGCCCGCGATGAAGCCCCGCGCCGTCTCGAGCAGGGCCGTGAACGGGTTCAATTGCGCGACGTCGTGCACCCAGCCGGCGACGAGGTGCAGCGGCACGTAGACCGGGGCGAGGAACAGCAGGATGAAGATCGGCATCTGCATGACCGGCCCGGCCTGCATCGTGCGCAGGCGCATCGCGATGCCCGCCGCCCACAGCGTCGACGTGGCGCTGACGACGAGGGCCAGGACGAGCAGGGCCAGCAGGTGGCCGAGCGAGCCGTCGATGCGCATGCCGCTGATCAGCGCCGCGCTGAACACGACGGCGAGCACGAACATCCAGCGCACCATCGCGCCGATCATGTAGCCGGCGACGATCCCGCTCCGATTGGGGGCCGCCAGCAACAGTCGGCGGGCGAAGCCGAACTCGAAGTCGCCGGCGATCGCGAAGCCTGTGAACACGCCGCCGAACGCCGCCGACTGGATGCAGATGAAGGCGAACTGAAACGACGTGTAGCCGGAGCGGTAGTCGAACTCCGGCACGTTCTGGACACTCGACAGGCCACCCGCGAACGCCATGAAGAAGAAGAGCGGAAACAGGACGCTCGGCAGCAGGATCGCCGGGTTGTGAAACGCGTTGTGCACGCTGCGCCAGGCGACCGAGAGCGCCACCGACCGCGTGCGCGCGACCGTGCCGGCGGCCGTCACGTCCGCACCAGCCGCGTCCGCAGTGCCCGCGCGCTCAGCGCGAGGAAGCCGACGATCGCGATCAGGGCGATCGCGAACGCCTGCGCGAGCGCCTGCCCGTCCCAGCCGGAGATCACGAGGCTGCGGATCCCCTCGACCATGTAGGAGACCGGGTTGTACGTCGCGATCGTGCGAAACCACTCGTGCTCGATGAGATCGCGCGGGAAGAACGCCGAGCTGAGAAACAGCAGGACGAAGAACAGCGGAAAGAAGCCCTGGACGGCCTCGCCGGTGCCTCCCCGCAGCGCGACGAAGGTGCCGAGGCACGCGAACGCCGACGAGATCGCCAGCGAGAGCAGGAGCAGCACGAGCGCGCCGCCGGCGCCGGCCGCGATCCCCACGCCGAAGGCGACTCCGACGGCGAGATACAGCACCGCGCTGATCAGGCCCATGAACAGTGCTCCGCCGAGCTGCCCGGCGAGCAACGCCGCACCCGACAGCGGCGTCATCGCCAGGCGGTCCAGGAAGCCGCCCTCGATGTCGCGCGCGAGGTCCTGGCCGCCGTTGAGCGCGGCGAACAGCGCGCCCTGCATGAAGGGGATCGCCAGAGCGAAGTCCAGGTAGCTGTCGGCCGGGAAGCCGGGCAGGTCGGTCGCCGCGTCCAGCCCCGCGGCGTTGACGGCCAGCAGGACAAGCGGAAACACGATCGGAAACACCATCTGCGCCGGGTTGCGCAGGGTCCCCTTGATCGCGCGCGCCGCGAGCAGGCCGACCTGCGCCGGCATCGGGCTGTGCGTGAGCGCCGTCACGCGGCGACCCGGTCGCGGCGGGGCGGCGCGATCTCCTCGGCGGTGCCTCCGTCGGCCGCTCCTTCCAGGCTGCGCCCGGTCTTCGCGAGGAAGACGTCGTCGAGCGTCGGCTCGTGCAGGGCGAGGTGCGCAACGGCGATCTTCGCGTGGTCCAGCGCGCGGACGATGTCGGCGAGCTGATCGGCGCCGGACTCCAGCCGGACCGCGATCGAGCCGTCGCGGCGCGCGGCGACGGGCTCACCGAACGGCGCGAGCGCGGCGGCCGCAATCGAGCACTGCCCCGCGTCGCGCGGAGTGAACTCGACGGTCGGCTTGGCGACCTGCGCCTTCAGCTCGGCGGGCGTGCCCTCGGCGACGATCGTGCCGCGGTCGATGATCCCCACGCGATCGGCGAGCACGTCGGCCTCCTCGAGGTACTGGGTGGTGAGAAAGACGGTCGTGCCCTCCTGGCGGGCGAGGCGCTCGACCTCGTCCCAGAGCGCCGTGCGTGACTGCACGTCGAGGCCGGTCGTCGGCTCGTCGAGGAAGAGGATCCGCGGGTTGTGCAGCAGCGCGAGAGCGAGGTCCAGGCGGCGCTTCATGCCGCCCGAGTACGTCTTGGACCGCCGGTCGGCGGCATCGGAGAGCCCGACGCGGTCGAGCAGCTCGGCGCCGCGGCGGGCGCGCTCGGCCCGCGGGATGCCCTGCAGGCCGCCCTGCAGGCGCATGTGCTCGCGGCCGGTCAGCATCGGGTCCAGCGCGACGTCCTGCAGCGCGACGCCGATCGACGCGCGCACCTTGGCGCCCTCCCGCGCGACGTCGAAGCCCGCCACGGTGGCGCGCCCGCCGCTCGGCGGCAGGAGCGTCGTGAGGACCTTCACCGTCGTCGACTTCCCGGCGCCGTTCGGGCCGAGGAAGCCGTAGATCTCGCCCGCCGCGACGTGCAGGTCGATCCCGTCGACCGCCCGCACACCACCCTTGAACTCGCGCACGAGCCCTGCGACGTCAATCGCACGTTCGTGTGTCATGTGGCGCATCCTACGCCGCGCTAGTTGAGGTTGTCAACCATCCGGTATCTCTAGTATCCTGAAGGGCAGTGGCTTCGACGGTCAAGCATCGAGAGGCGGTTCAGGAGGCGTGGTCGCTCGTGGGCAGGCTCTTCTGGCAGATGCGCCCGCGGATGCTGAGCGTGGCGGGAGAGCTGGGGCTCACGCCGCCGCAGATGTTCGCTCTGCGGGCGCTGGACCCGGAGCGTCCGGTCCCGATGCGCGAGCTCGCGGTGGAGCTGCACTGCGA
Source organism: Actinomycetota bacterium (assembly GCA_019348435.1). Classification (GTDB taxonomy): domain Bacteria; phylum Actinomycetota; class Thermoleophilia; order Solirubrobacterales; family Solirubrobacteraceae; genus CADCVQ01. The sequence continues at coordinate 2,226 of JAHWJM010000088.1, read as the reverse complement.
CAGTTCGAACGTCACCGGGCTCGTGGACGGCCTCGAGGCGCAGGGGCTCGTGGAGCGGCGCCCGGCGGAGCACGACCGGCGGGTGCGGATGCTCGTCGTCACCGAGCGCGGCGCGCAGGTGCGCCGGCGCATCAACGAGGTCGTGGAGGAGGTCCCGCCGGCGCTCGAGTCGCTCAGCGCGGAGGATCAGCGCGCGCTGCGCGACATCCTGCGCCGCGCGCTGCCGTGAGGCGGCTCGATCGCCGCGTCAAGACCCGGTTCGGCCCGAGCGGTCAGGCCGCAATCCGGTGCAGAGCCCGGATCGCTTCGGTCGGATCGCTCAGTTCGCTGGCTCCACGGGACGCCAGCTCGAGGTCGGCGAGCACCTCGATCGTCCGGCTGAGCCGCACGACGTCCGACCGTCGTGCCTCCGCGATGCGGCGGTCCAGCGTCCACGGGCTGCCCTTCATCGAAGCCTTGATCTGCTGCGCGTTCTCGCCGGCCTCGAGGCGCTGGGCGATCGACAGCACCTCGCGCACGCGGCGCGCCAGCAGCGGCACGAGCCGCGCCAGCGACTCCCCCTGCGCAGCGAGCTCGAGGTAGGCGCGCATCGCCGCCGCGTCGTCGCCGGCGACGAGCGTGTCGACGAGCCCCCAGACCTGGTGCTCCGCGGAATGTGCCGCGGCTGCAGCGACATCGTCGGCGCGGATGCGCGCGCCCGCGCCGAGCTCGAGCGCAAGCTTCTCGAGCTCGCGCAGCAGGCGCTGCTGGCGCTCGCCGACGTGGCCCACGAGCGCCTGCGCGGCGTCCCGGTCGAGCGTCACGCCGAGACGCTTCGCCTCGCCCTGCAGCCACTTGGGCAGCTCCTTGGCCTTCAGGGTGCGCTCGACCGCGACGACGCCGCCGGCCTTCTCGACCGCCTTGGCCAGCTGCGGGCTGACCTTGGCGCGCCCGTCCTCACGGGCGAAGAACGCGATCGTCGTCTCGGGGCCGATCCCCGCGAGCGCAGGCAGCAGGTGCGTCGCGATCTCGCCGTCCTTCCAGCGCTCGACGCCGTCGACGATGAGAAAGCGCCGCCCGATCGCGAACGTCATGGCCGCGAGCGCGCCCGCGACGATGTCGGGCGCGGCGTGATCGCCCTCGAAGGACTCCACGCCGTTGGAGCCCGACTCGCGCTCGGCGAGCGCCCGCAGCGCGGCGCGACGCTCGCCGATGCGGCCGTGGTCGTCGCCGTGGATGAGGTAGGCGGGCTTGAACTCGGGCACCGGGGGCGAGTGTAGGCGGCGCCGCGGGCGGTGCGGCGCGGACGTCAACGGTTCGCTGCGGAGACGTGCATCCGCCGGTCGCGGACCGTGATCCGGACGGTCCCGTCGCGGTCGGTGCGGCGGATGACCGGGATGCGCGCGTCGTGCAGGGCGGCGAGCGTCGACGGCGTGGGATGGCCGTAGGAGTTGTGTTCGCCGGCCGAGATCACCGCGGCCCCTGGGCGCAGGCGCGAGAGGATCCCCGGCAGGCCGGGGTCGTCGCTGCCGTGGTGGGAGACCTTGAGCGCCTCGACCGGCGCCAGCGGCAGTCCGGCGAGGACGTTTGACTCCGCATCGGCGGTGAGCAGCAGATCGAAGCTGCCGTCGCGCACGTGCAGGACCGTCGCGCGGTCGTTGGGCTCGGCTCCGGCGGGCGCCGCGGGAAGGCGCCGCGGCCACAGCACCCGCAGCTCGAGCGGCCCGGAACGCAGGACCTGCCCGGCGTCGGAGGCGACGCGCCTGATGCGGCGCGCCGCCGCCAGCGCCTTGACGCTCGCCTGCGGCGTCGCCTCCTCGCCGTCGAGCACGAGATCCACAGGGAGGGCGTCGAGCACCTCGGCAGTGGCGCCGCCATGGTCGGCGGCGTCATGCGTGAGCACGAGCAGGTCCAGGCGCCGGACGCCGGCCTCGCGCAGGCGGGCGAGCACGGGTCCATCGCGCGCGCCGGTGTCGACGAGCACGGCGGCGGCACCGTGCTGGATGAGCGTGGCATCACCCTGGCCGACGTCGAGGAACGAGATCGTCAGGTCGCGCGGCGTCCCCGGTGGCCTGGCGAGCACGGCGAATGCCGCGAGCCCGGCGATCGCCGCCCTCGCGTTCGACCGCGTCGGCGAGGACGTGGAGCTCCACGTGGGCGACGTGCGCGCGCTCGACCTCGACGACGGCTCCGTCGACGTCGCGCACTGCTCGCTGCTCGTCCATCACCTCGAGCCGCTCGACGCAG
>JAHWJM010000087.1 GCA_019348435.1 Actinomycetota bacterium | reverse complement strand
GGGCAAGGTCGAACAGGCGTCCAGCACCCTCAAGGAGAAGGTCGACACGGGCGCCGAGAAGGTCAAGAAGATGCTCGACCGCGACAAGTAGGCCTCCATGGGGGCTGCGCCAATGCGCCGCACCCGAGGGTGCGGCGCAGCGGCCCCGTGGGTAGCCGTTCAGGCGATGGCGACGATCGTCAGCTGCCCGAACTGCAAGAGGAAGAACCGCGTGCACGCGCCCGCGAGGGGTGTGCCGCGCTGCAGCGTCTGCCACACAGACCTGCCCTGGATCGTCGAGACCGACGCCACGGCGTTCGACGAGGAGATCGTCGCGTCGGTTCCCGTGCTCGTCGACTTCTGGGCGCCGTGGTGCGGCCCGTGCCGGATGGTCTCCCCCGTCGTCGAGCAGATGGGCCGCGACTTCGCGGGCCGGCTGAAGGTCGTCAAGCTCAACATCGACCATGCACCGGCGATCGCCACCCGCTATGCGGTGCAGGGCATCCCGCTGCTCGTCGTCATGCGCGACGGCGCCGAGATCGACCGTGTCGTCGGAGCGGTCCCGGCCGCGCAACTGCGCTCGGTCCTCGAGCGCCATGTGCCCGCGCCCGCCGCCGCCGACGGCTGATCACGCCGGGGCAGGCGCGCACCCGCCTGCAGCGGCGCGACTATCGTCGCGCGCCGTGGTTAGAGCGACGATGGCCCGCAGCACCCATCGCCGGCTGATGGCGCTCGCAGGCTGCGCGCTTGCGCTCGGCGCCCTCGTGCTGCCCGCGATCGCCCCCGCCCAGGCGCCGTGTCCGGGGGCGAGCGGGCCGTGCCCGTACGCGTCCGGCTCGCAGGTCGGCCAGCGTGGCGGCGGCGTGCTGCGCTTCCCGCAGACCGTTGCGGTCGGGCCCGACGGATCGGTCTACGTCGGCGACCAGTCCTCGAGCGTCATCCAGGTCTTCACCCCCAAGGGCGAGTTCCTGCGGGAGGTCGGGCTGGCCGGGCTGCGCCCCGGCGAGTTCACGTCGGTCGGCGCGGTCGCCGTCGCCGGCGACAACACGCTGTTCGTCGTCAGCAGCGGCCACAGCCGCATCGACCGCTTCGGCGCCGAGGGGCGGCTGATCGCCTCGTTCGGCAGCAGGGGCACGAACGTGGGGCAGTTCAACTTCGGCCCCGGCGGCGGCAACGACGCGCCCGCAGGCGGAGGGCTCGCCATCGCCGGAAACCTCCTGTTCGTCTCCGACAGCCAGAACGACCGCGTGCAGCGCTTCAACCTCGATGGCTCGGGCGCAACGGAGATCGCCTCGCCGGGGCTGCTCGCCAACCCGCGCGGGCTGGCCGTGCACGGCAAGCGGCTGATCGTCGCCGACGACCACCACCACCGGCTCGTCGTCATGGACTTCGGCGGGCGCGTGATCCGAACCGTCGGCAGCGGCCAGGGCCGGGGCAAGAACCAGTTCAGCTTCCCGTTCGGCGTGGCCGTCGACCCGCAGGGCCGCGTCTTCGTGGCCGACGACATCAACCAGCGCATCCTGCGCTTCGGCCCGCGGCCCGACTACAAGTACAGGGCGCGCTGGGGCAGCTACGGCACCGGCCCGGGCAAGCTCGCCTACCCGCGTGCGATCGCGTCAGGCCACAGCGGAGAGCTGTACGTCACGAACACCGGCAACGACCGCATCGACGTGTTCGACCGCGGGGGGCGGCTGCTGCGCTCCTTCGGCGCATCCGGGCGGGCGCCCGGGCAGTTCAACACGCCGATGGGCGTCGCCGCCGACGCCAGCGGCCTGCGCGCGGTCGCCGACTCCGTCAACGGGCGCCTCGAGCTGCTGCACCCGGACGGCTCGGTGGCCTCCATCTGGGGCTCTCCTTCGCCCGGGCCGACGATCCTGCGCCGGCCGGTCGCGGTGGCCTTCGACGCGGCCGGCGACGCGTACGTCCTCGACCAGCGCCGGGCACGGATCTTCGTCTTCGCCCGCTCGACCGGGCTGCCGGCGCGCACGATCGCCGCGCTGGGCAGCGGCCCCGGCCGGCTGCGCGACCCCTCGGCGATCGCGATCGACGCCGCCGGCGTCATCAGCGTCGCCGACACCGGTAACAGCCGCATCGCGCGCTTCACCACCGCCGGCGAGTATCTCGGCGCGTGGACGGACGCAGGCAAGGTCCGCGGCATCGCGACAACCCCAGATGGCTCGCGCGTCTACGTCAGCGCCACGAACCACCGGATCACCGTCTACGACCCGCAGGGCGCCCAGATCGCGCAGTTCGGCGGCTCCGGGCGGACGCTCGGCAAGCTGTCGGCGCCGGCGCAGATCTCGCTCGACGCCGGCGGGAACCTGTGGGTCGCGGATCGCGGCAACAACCGCATCCAGAAGTTCGGCCCCCACGGCGAGCGGCTCGGGATGTTCGGCGAGCGCGGGATCGGCGCCGGCCAGTTCATCAACCCGACCGGGGTGGTCGTCGACTGCCGGGGCACGCTGACCGTCACCGACACGCGCAACCACCGTGTGCAGCAGTTCGCGCTCGCCGCACCCGCCGCCCCGCCGTGCGTCGCGCTGGCGCCGATCGCCCACCCGCCACCCCCGAAGATGCCGACGCTGCCGCCTCCGCTCGGCCCTGAGGTGAGCCTGCGCATCCTGCGCAGCGCCGGCCTGTTCAGCACGCGCGTCCTGCCGATCCGCGTCGGCTGCGACACGATCTGCGACGTGCGCGTGACGGGCACGCTGACCGAGCGCGACAAGCCGCGCAGGCGCAAGCGCGCAGTCTCGACGAGCCTGCGGCCGGTGACGTCGAAGCTGCAGGCGGCCGAGTCGAAGATCGTGCGCCTGAGGCTCTCGCGCGCGCAGGTCGCGCGGCTGCGCAAGGCGATGGGAAGCCGCCGCGGGCTGATCGTGACGCTGCAGGTCGAGGCGACCGCCGACGCCGGCGATCCGACGACCGTCAGCCGCCGGTTGACGGCACGCGGATAATCACCGGGATGACGCGGCGGATTCGCAGGAGGGTCTGCTGCGTGGTACTCACGCTCGCGTCCGTCCTGCTTGCGTCCGCGGCGCCCGCCTTCGCCGGGGAGTCCGACGTGCTCGTGGTCGGCGACTCGCTGGCCGTCGCCACGCAGCCCTACCTCGGCCCGCGGCTCGAGGGGCGCAACATCGTGTCCGCCGTGCAAAACGGCATCACCACGCCGCAGGGGATGCGCCTCGTGCGCATGAACCTGCGCACGGTGACACCGCGGATCGTCGTCTTCAGCCTCGGAACGAACGACGGCAGCAACGCCAGGCGGTTCGCAGACCGGCTGCGCCGCACGATGAAGCTGCTGCCCGCGGACGCCTGCGTCGTCTGGCCGACGATCGTCCGCCCGCCGCGCAAGGGGGCCTACCGCGGCCTCAACCGGGTGCTGCACCAGGCCAAGCGGCGCGACCCGCGCATCGTGGTCGTCAACTGGGAGCACGCGGTCAACGTCGGCGCCGTCTTCCTGCCCGACGGCCTACACGCCGACGCCGCCGGCTACAGCCACCGCAGCGAGATGATCGCGGCGGCGATCGAGACGCGCTGCTGAACCCGCACTACCACGACTGTTTGACGCGCTCCACCTCACGCATGAGCGGCGGCCCAAGCGTCTCGGCCCACACGAGCGTGAAGTGATGCAGGTCCTTGAAGACGAGCGCGCCGCCGACCACGGGGAAGCACAGGCGCTCGCTGCAGAAGCGCTGCGTGAGATCGATGACCTGCATGCGCGACGAGCCCGACAGGCGGGCGGCGACGGCCTGCGGATCGGCGTCGAGGGCCGTGCCCCGCGGCACGGCGCACGCGAGGTCGGCGCGCTCGCCGTCGGCGATCGCGCGGTCCATGCAGTCGACGGTGTCGCCGGCGATCCGCGGCGTGTCGCGGATGACGACGATGTGCTTGACGCTGTCGGGCAGCTTCCGCCAGGCCTTGCGAACGCCGTTGACCTTCGCCTCGAACATCGTCCGCCCGCGCGGCACGTTGACGGTCCCACCCGTGATGCCGACGACGAAGATCGTGTCGATCTCCGGGCGCTCGCGGAAGTAGTCGGGCAGCTTCTCGACCCAGTCCTTGCACTGCGAGCGCGTCGGCTCGGCGAGGTGCTTCGTCGCCTCCGAGAACGGGCAGCTCGTGCGCGTGATCGAGACGCCGTGCCAGCCGTTGCGGTCGGCGACGGCGTCCAGCGGCGTGCGCCAGTGCGAGGCGTGGCTGTCGCCGACGAGCGCGATCGTCCGCGAGGCCTTGGCGGGCGCCACGCCGAAGTCGCACTGGCTCAGCCCACCCTCCCGGTGAAAGCGCTCGCAGGGCGCGTATCCCTCGGTCTTCGCCGCCACCGGCAGCGGCACGACCTCGTTGCGCAGCGCGGGGTTCGCGCACGGCTTCTCCGGATCGCGGGCGGCGGCGCCGAAGCACGGCGGCCGGTGGTCGGCCAGCCGCGACGACTCGCGCTCGGCCTCGTGGATCTGCGCCTGCACGTGCGTCGCGCCGCTCGCCAGGACTACGGCGACGAGCGCCATGGCCGCGCCGCTGCAGGCGAACGTCATGCGCGGCTGGGAGGACAGCCAGGCGCTGCGGCGCACCGGGTCCTCGACGAGCACCTTCGTCACCCAGCCCAGCAGCACCGTCAGCACGACCACCGTGACGCGCGTCTCGTCCAGGCCGGGTTCGATGAGGATGAACGGCGCGAACACGAGCAGCGGCCAGTGCCAGAGGTAGACCGAGTAGGAGATGTCGCCGAGGAACTGGCCGGGCTTGAAGCGCAGCATGGGCGATGGGGCCCAGCGCGCGCGCGGCGTGCCGGCGAGGATGACAGCCAGCGTTCCGAGCACCGGGACGAGCGCCGCCCAACCGGGAAACGCGGTGTCCGTGCTGTAGAAGACCGCTGCGTAGAGGACCGCCAGCAGCCCTGCCCACGACAGTGCCGCCCGCACGGCGTCCGGCAGCTGCCAGGCGCGTGCGCCGAGCAGCGCGAGCAGGCCGCCGGCGCCGAACTCCCAGGCGCGGGTCGGGGTGACGAAGTACGCGGCGGCGGGGTTGGATGCGGTCTCCGTGATCGAGTACGCGAGGCTGAGCGCGGTGACGAGCCCGAGCACCGCGATGATCGCCGCGCGGGAGCGCGAGAGCCAGGCGCCGAGGGCGATCAGCAGCGGCCAGGCGAGGTAGAACTGCTCCTCGGCCGACAGCGACCAGAAGTGCTGGACGGGCGAGGCGCGGTTGTCGGCGGCGAGGTAGTCGACGGCGTCGCCCGCCAGCTGCCAGTTCTGGACGTACGCGGTGCTCGCTGCGATCTCGGTGAGGAACTGCTGCCAGTAGACCTGCGGGACGAACAGCAGCGTGCCGACCGCGCAGACGAAGAGCGTCAGCAGCGCAGCCGGTAGCAGGCGGCGGGCGCGGCGCGCCCAGAAGCCCCAGAGCGCCAGCGCGCCGGTGCTCTCGACCTCGCGCAGCAGATGTGCGGTGATGAGGTAGCCGGAGATGGCGAAGAAGACGTCCACGCCGACGAAGCCGCCCGGCATCGCCTCCGGCCAGACGTGGTAGAGCACGACCGTCAGAACGGCGATGGCGCGCAGCGCCTGGATCTCCGGTCGCCTGCGGGATCGCTTCGTCTCGGGTAGGCGCGCAGGATCCACCCGCGCGCGATCGTCTGGAGGACCCAGCCCAGTCACGACGGTACTAACCGGACACTCCGCGCGAAGGTTGCGCCGCCGCCTCGATCAGCGGCATCGTGCGCGGCGGAACCTGGCGGGTCAGCACGATGTAGCTCGTGCAGCGGCGGATGGCGGTGGTTGCGGTGAGTTGGTTGACGATGTGCTGCAAGTGTGCGGTGTCCTGTGCGACGACGCGGCAGATGAGGTCCTGCGGTCCGGAGATCGCGTCGGCCTCGAGTAGCTCGGGGATGGACTCCATGATGGCGACTGCCGCGGCGAGCTCGCCCTGCGCCAGCTCCACGAGGATGAACGCGCTGATCGGATAGCCCATCGCGGCGGGGTCGACCTCCGGTCCGTGCCCCGTGATGACGCCGCGCGCCTCGAGCTTTGCGAGGCGCGCCTGCACGGTGCCGCGCGCGACGCCGAGCTGACGGGCGACCTCCAGCAGCCCCACTCGGGGGAACTTGCGCAGTGTCGCGATGAGCCGAGCGTCAAGTCGATCAATGGCGCGGTTGGTCATGTTGACCAGTAAATCAGCCTGCGGCTGCTCTGCGCTGCGCTGGTTGACCTGTTCGCATGCACACACTTGCAAACGTCGCGTGGTTGGCCGACTCTGGTTTCACGCGACAAGGAGCAGATCGTGTTCGAAGAAGCCCAGCTCTACTCGCCGGTCACGACGGGCGACGGCGGTGAGGTCACCGTCCATCTGCACGACGGCCATCCCGGCGCCAACGACGCCGACTACCGCCGCCGGCGCAACGAGATCGCCGCCGCGGCACTCGCGTGGCACCCGGGGCAGCCCGCGCCGGCGATCGCCTACGACGAAAGCGAGGAGGAGGTGTGGCGCACGGTCTGCCGCGAGCTTGCGCCGCTGCACGAGCGCTTCGCGGTGAGCGAGTTCCGCACCGCGCTCAGCGAGGTTGCGCTGCCCGCGAACCGGATCCCGCGATTGGACGACGTCACCGGGCGGCTGGCATCGCTCGGCGGCTGGCGCTACGTTCCCGCGGCCGGGCTGGTCGACCTGCGCACGTTCTACGGCTCGCTCGCCGAGCGCACGTTTCATTCGACGCAATACGTCCGCCACCCGGCGATGCCGCTGTACACGCCCGAGCCGGACATCGTGCACGAGGTCATCGGCCACGGCCACCTGCTCGCGACGCCGACGTTCGGCGAGCTGCACCGCCGCGCGGGCGTCGCCGCGCGCCGGCTGCAGCACGAGGAGTCGCTGCGCTTCCTGTCGCGCGTGTTCTGGTTCACGCTCGAGTTCGGCGTCGTCGTCGAGGCCGGCGACCTGCGCGCCTACGGCGCCGGGATCCTCTCGAGCTACGGCGAGCTCGGCGAGTTTCGCGCCATGCAGATGCGTCCGCTCGACCTGCTCGAGATGGGCACCGCGCAGTACGACATCACGCGCTACCAGCCCGTCCTGTACTGCGCCGAGTCGGTCGCGGAGATCGAGACCGTCATCGGCGCCTTCTTTGACACCTGTACCGACGAATCGATCGAGGAGCTGCGCCGTGAGCACGCTGTCGCTTGACCCTCACCCCAATGGCCGCGACGGTGACCGCCGCGATTTCATGCCGCTGCACGGCATCGACCACATCGAGCTGTGGGTCGGCAACGCGGCGCAGGCGGCCTACTACCTGCGCCATGCGTTCGGCTTCACGGAGGTCGCCTACGCGGGCTTGGAGACCGGTCTGCGCGACCGCACGTCGCACGTGCTCCAGCAGGGCCGCATCCGGCTCGTGCTGACCGGCGCGCTCGTCGACGGCACGGAGATCGGCGAGCACCATCGCCGGCACGGCGACGGCGTCAAGCGCGTGGCGCTGTCGGTGCCGTCGGCGCACGCGGCGCTCCGCGAGGCCACCGCGCGCGGCGCGACCGCCCTGCGCGCGCCGTACGAGCTGCGCGACGGCGACGGGTTCGTGCGGATGGCGGAGATCGCCGCCTACGGCGACACGGTGCACACGTTCGTCGAGCGCGGCGACTACGCGGGGACGTTCCTGCCCGGCTACGCCGCCGTGCCGTACGACGGCGACCCCGCCCAGCCCGGCCTGCTGGCGGGCATCGACCACGTCGTCGCCAACGTCGAGCTGGGCGAGATGGACCGCTGGGTGAAGTACTACGAAGACGTCTTCGGGATGACCGAGCTCATCCACTTCTCCGACGAGGCGATCTCGACCGAGTACTCGGCGCTCATGTCGAAGGTCGTGACGAGCGGCGACGGCCGGGTGAAGCTGCCGATCAACGAGCCGGCGGAGGGTGCGCGCAAGTCGCAGATCGACGAGTACCTCGAGTTCTACGGCGGGGCGGGCGTGCAGCACGTCGCCGTCTCGACGACCGACATCGTGCGGACCGTCGAGGCGCTGCAGGCGCGCGGCGTGGCGTTCCTGCGCACGCCGGAGTCCTACTACGACGGTGTGCCTGCGCGCGTCGGCGAGATCGACCAGTCGCTGGAGGACCTGCGGCGCCTCGGGATCGTCGACGTCGTGATCCCCGACCGGCCGCCCCCCGGCGAGGAGGGCGAGCGGTTCGGTCGCCGCATCGTCGCGACCGCCGCACAGCAGCTGCGGGAGCTCCTCGACTGGGATCCCGAGGCACGGCTCGCCGCCCGCGCCGACCGCTACCACCCCGACCGCGGCATCGGCGCGCTGCGCAAGGCGGGCGCCGAGCACGGCGAGATCGCCAGCCTCGGCGTGGACACCTGGGGCGCGACCGCGTTCTGGCGCGCAGCGTTCGCGCTCGATGTGGACGCCATGCGGCTGCTCGTGCGCTACGGCGCCGACCCGACGTTCGTGCTGACGTCGGCGACGATCGGCAACCCGGCCGAGCACGCGTCGGCGCTGACGGGGCTGGAGGTCGCCGCGATCGTGCGCGCCGTGCCGGCGATCCGCGACGTGATCGTCGGCAACGAACCGAACCTCAACCGCTTCTGGCTGCCGCAGTTCGGGCCGAATGGTGAGAACGTCGCCTCCCGCGACTACTTCGCGCTGCTCGCGCAGGTGCACGACGCGGCCAAAGCGGCCGCGCCGGAGACGTCGATCTGGGGCGGCGCCCTCGCCCCCCGCGGCGTCGACCGAGCCGGCACCGGGCGCGACACACAGTCGCCGCAGCGGTTTCTGAACGGCCTCGGCGA